>NZ_JMKI01000054.1 GCF_000712295.1 Synergistes jonesii
ATGGGGCGTCGGCGCGCGCATCGGCGCCGCCATACGGTCATTCGCGCCGCCGACGGAAAGCCGCGGGCATACCGGCGACGGAACGCCGACAGGGCGGACAGTGCGCCCGCATATCCGCCGCGCCCATTGGCACGGTTTTTGGACGGGCGCGAGAAAAGAGCCGGAAAAGCGGCGCTTCGTACACCGTTGGATACCGCCGATCCCGATAAACGTCCGACCGGACGACGAACTGCCGGCGGTGATACGGGCGGTGAAGAAAAATAAAGGAGAAGCAAAATGATAAAGTATTTTCCAGTTTCAGCGTTAAGCGACAAAGATAAAAAAATAATCATAAAGAAATTCCCGCTCGCCGGCACGCCGGCCGAAGCGGATTATACCGGCGACGGTACAGTGTTTCTCGTCGTCGTGCAGGGGCGTCCCGCGAAAATGTTCTACCCGCTCAAAAACAGAGAGGGGACGCCGGAGCTGCCGGAGGAGTTCTTCGTGAACATACACCCTGAAGCGGAGGGGCTGACCAACATCTATCTTGGCAGGGTGTCGGGCGGCGTATTTTTCGCCATGCGCCGACTTGAGGAAAAAGAAAAATCCTCCGTAACTGATGAATACATGTCCGTCTCCAGCGCGGCGCAGATTATCGGCGTCACGCGGGCGCATTTGTCGCATCTCTGCGCGAAAGGCCGCGTTCCCGGCGCCCAGCGCATCGGGCGCTTCTATCTCGTGCCGCGCGAATGGGTGGCGGCGCGCGTGCTGGCTCGAGTCGGCAGCGTCACGCGCGCCGAAGCGGCACGGCGCCTGGGCGTATCCCGCCAGTATGTAGGGCAGCTCGTTCGGTCTGGCAAGCTGGAAACCGCCGACGATGGGCGCGTAATACTGGACTCGCTTGCGCGCCTGATGGCGGAGCGGGAAGGAAAATAAAATCGGGGCGGAATCTCCTTCATTTAGAGGTGTTGATTTTCTCAACGGCCTCTTTTTTCTTTTCCTCATAACCACGAGAGCGATTTCTCCTATGTAAAACTATAGTAAGCATAAAAAACTGACGGTAGAAAACACGGTAGAAAAAAAGAAAAAATCTATTGAAAATAAAAAGCGCCGGCGCGAAAAGCCACGCCGGCGCTTAATCTTCATGGTGGAGATAAGGGGATTCGAACCCCTGACCTCTTGAATGCCATTCAAGCGCTCTCCCAACTGAGCTATATCCCCATAGACAACGTGAGAAATTATACAGACTCCTGCCGGCGCTGTCAAGAATTTTCTGTGCGGCCGGCGGCGGTTGATTGCAAAAGCTAAACTCTACCCCCAAAGGCTTAGGGCGTTGCGTCAGCTTCTGCAAGTGAAGCGAATTTTCATTCGCTCCTTTTGCCTTTTTTGAAGCGTTAGTTTCGCAGCTCTTGGTTTTGCGGGAAATCTTTTCAAAAGCGGCTTTCGATGTTATTATGTTAGATAAAATCTAATAGAAGATGAGGTCTGAAACGATGGAAAAGTGCGCGTGCCGTGGTTCGTTTCTTGAGAGATTCATCCAACCGTCGATACTGTTGCTTCTCAGCAAAAAGCCGATGCACGGCTTTTCGATCCTGAAAAGCCTCTACAAAAGCGACCTGATGGATTACAGCTCGCTGGACCCGACCGGACTCTATAGGATGCTGAAGAAGATGGAGGAGGCCGGTCTGCTCAGCTCTGAAGTCGAAAATGAAAACGGCCTGCAGGGAAGGCGCGTCTATTCGATAACGCAGGAGGGGCGCGTCTGCCTTGTGTTCTGGAGGGCGACGCTGCTCGACTATCAGAAGAAGATCGTGCGGCTCGCGGAGGCGATACCGGAGAACGTGGAGGACGGCCTCGAATAAGCGAAGGGGCACAGCAGGCGTAAAGCGGATTTCCGCGAATGCAGAGCCGCAATATAATAAATTCCGGAGATGATGGTAATGTCTGCAAACGGCGGCGATGAGAGGAGCTTCGAGGCTGTCACGGCGAGCTGCGTCAAATATTTCGGCGCGCCGCAGGGAAGGCACCCGATGGAGATAGTGCGCGAGGTGATGGACGACGTGAATTTTCCGATGCACAATTTCGCGCACCACTATCTCGTGCCGGCGGTGCTGCTTGCCGCGATGAGCGTGAGGGACGGCTCGACGGCCGAGAGCTTTGAGAAGAGGCTCGCCGAGACGGCGAAGCGCGCGAAGAACGTGCTTCCGGCGTTCTGCGGCTTCTACGGCGCTTGCGGAGCGGCGGTCGGCTGCGGGATTTTCATGAGCGTCTACACCGGCACGACGCCGCTGTCGAAGGATACGTGGTCCTTATGCAATTACGCGACGTCGGGCGCGCTCGAAAAGATGGCGGATATCGGCGGCCCGCGTTGCTGCAAGAGGAACACCTTCACGGCGCTCAAATTCATGAAGCAGTACATAGCCGACAATCTGTCCGCCGAGCTCGACCTGCCGGAGGAGATCGAGTGCGGCTACAGCAAGTTCAATGCCGAGTGCATCAAAAAGGATTGCCCGTACTACAAAGAGGAGGGCGAATAGATGAAGAAATCCCTTATCCTTGCCGTTCGGCATAAGCCTCCCTTTCGTTCACAGCGAAGGGTGCCGACCTGGTGATCTACGGCGGCACGATAACCGAGGGAAGCCAGGACGTGACGCTGTCGACCTCGTTCCTGTTGTTGACGATGGCTGAAATGATTGGGGCGTCGAGCGGCCTCGGCTATTTTATAAAGAATTATTTCGACTACGCCAATTATACGAACGTGATAGCGGGTATAATTCTTATCGGCATCGTCGTGAGAGTTTTGAACGTTTTTCTTTCCTTCGCAGAGAGGCGTCTGATAAAGTGGAAGGAATAGCGAAAGCACCGGGCGTCAAAAAATATATTATAGAAAGGCACTGAAGCGGCATGTCCAGAAGAATAGTGATGATGGACGGGGCTGTCGGAACCAGCCTCTGGGAAAAAGCGGAGAAAAAGGTGTCGGTGTGGCACTACAACATCGAAGAGCCGAAGATAGTCGCCGAGCTGCACTCCGAATATCTTGCGGCGGGCTCGCAGATAATCCTCGCCAACACCTTCGCCGCCAACGGCGCGGAGGTGGCTCGCGACAGCTCCTACACGGTCAGGCAGGTCGTGGGCACCGGTGTAAGGATCGCGAAGGAGACGATCAACGGAAAGGCGAAGGTCGGGCTCGCTATCGGACCTCTGACCGGCTTGCTGAAGCCCTTCGGCGAGATCACGGCCGACCGGGCGAAGGAGCTCTTCGAGGAGCAGATCGGCTGCGGAATGGAAGAAGGGCCTGACCTCATTTACATTCAAACCTTCATGGACCTCGAGATGATGAAGATAGCGATTCGCGCCGCGAAGCATTACGACGTGCCCGTGCTCTGCTCGATGAGCTTCATGGGCGGAGTGAACGCCGCCGGCAAAAAGCCGAAAAAGGCTCACACGATGATGGGCAACTCCGTCAAGGATATAGTGGACGCCGCCGTCGAACTCAAGGTGGACGCGATAGGCATCAACTGTTCGATGGGCCCCGTCGACGCGCTGCCGGTGCTCAGGGAGTACAGGGAAACCACCGATCTGCCGCTGGTCTTCAAGCCGAACGCGGGAAAGCCGAAGATGGGCGACGGGCAGGCGGCCGGCGCCGAGTTCGACATCGAAACCTTCGCCGACGACGTGCTGCCCGCGGTGGACGCCGGAGCGACGTACATCGGCGGCTGCTGCGGCTCCAACCCGGCCTACATCAAGCGCCTCGCCGAAAAGGTCAGGGCGAAGCTGGAAGCCGAAGGCTAAAAAATAAAATTTCGCACAGGTACGACGCGCCGCGGTCAAAAACGCGGCGCGCCCTTTTTGCCTGAATAAAACTCCCGGCTAAGCTGGGAGATCCTTTTTTGTCGTCAGACAGGCGCGAAAATTTTTCCGGTGTCCGTGCCTGATAAGTTTTTTAATCGTCCGCCTCCGTGGCGGCGATATTTTTCTCCTCTTCCGGCGCGGCGCACTATAAAATAGTGTATATAAGAGTATAAATATATACTGTAACAGATTATAATGTTAAAATATACTTGAACATTCGCTTGAATGTTAATATAATAATTGAAGTATAGGGTTTTTAAAATAAATATTTCAATTATAGTTTTTTGGGCTTAGAACAGAAGCGGAACGGACAGGGGGCTTGGGCATGTACACCGCGAATGAAGCACAGCTGAAGGCGTTTAAGAAGGAGCACGCTTATCTGAAGACAAAGCTCGACCTTGGGAAGGAGATACTTTGGTTAACAAGATCTGAATGCATCAAGGCGGGGCCGAGCGTCGAGGAAACGCTCGCTATAGTGAAGGACGCGATGACAGCGCACGGGAAGAAAGAGTACGAGATGCCGGCAAAGATAGGAATACATCCCTTCGAGGACGTATTTTTCCATGCGATGCCGGCCTACGTCCCCGGCAAAACGGCCTGCGGTATGAAATGGATAGAGTGCTTCCCACGCAACCCGCGAGAATATGAGCTGCCGCAGACTACGGGGCTGCAGATAATGAACGACGTGATGACGGGCGTGCCGGTCGCCGTTATGGACTGTACGTGGCTGACCGCGATGAGGACCCCGGCCGTCACGGCGCTCGCGGCCGCCGCGCTGCATCCGGATGCAAAGACCTTCGGCATGTTCGGCTGCGGCGTGCAGGGTGTCGGGCACGTCCGCTTCGTCGCGAAGACGCTGAAGAAGCTTGAGCGCATATATATCTACGACAAATATCCGGAGTGCATGGACCGGCTGATGGCGCAGGTGCGCGGCGAGGTCGGCGTGCCGATAGTCAAGGCGAAGAGCGTTGAGGAGGCCGTCAAGAGCTGTGAGGTGCTGAGCTCTGCGACGTTCATCGTGCGCAAGCCGATGGCTATCGCGAAAAAGGAATGGGTACGGAAGGGGCAGACGATTCTGCCGTGCGACCTCAACACTTTCTGGGAACCGTCGATCGCGCTTGAGGCGGACAAGTATATCGTCGACAGCTCCGACGAGCACGAGCTCTTCAATGAAATGGGCTACTTCCCCGACGGGCTGCCGAAAATTTTCTGCGAGACGGGCGAGATGCTTGCCGGACTGAAGGAGGGGCGCGCGAAGCGCGGCGAATTGATAGTCTGCAGCAACATAGGAATTTCCACGAACGACATAGCAATGGGTCAAGCGATTCTTTCGCGCGCCCTCGAAATGGGAATCGGCACGAAGATGAAGCTGTAGCGCGGGTGTCTTTTAAGGGCCGGATTTTTTTGAGCGGCGCGTCCGGCATGGGTGGGTCGGCCCAGTTGTCGTGTACGCCTATTTGTTATCAGGCGGCCGCGCGCCGCCTGATATCTGTTTGCCTGAATAAAACTCCAGGCTAAGCCGGGAGTTCCTTTTGCGCGGCGCTGGCCGAAAAATACTTGAGAAAACCGCTGAAAGCCGCTGAATTATATGTTATGTCGGCGGCATTCTGCTATAATTACGGAAACAATAAAATATTGTCTCTCAGGGGAAGGGAAACCGGTGCGTATTTTCTATGCCGGTGCGGCCCCGCCACTGTAGCTCGGACGAAAGCGAAAGGATGCCACTGGATTTTTCCGGGAAGGCTCGCGATTAGGATGAAGGGAAGCCAGGAAACCTGCCTGTGAGAGCTCAAGGGGGGATCCGTTTGCGCGGGCGAACGTCTTCACAGCAGGCTCGGAGTTTATGGGCCTGCTGCCGGCAGACACGGTAAGGACACGGGGGATCGCTTCCGGGTCTTTTTTTATGGGCTCCGGAACTTTTTCCGGATAGGTTTTGAAAGGACGGTAAAGAATCGTGAAATCATTTGTAATAGCGCTCGTAACGTTTACACTCGTAATGTCAGGCGTCGCCTACGCCGGCGCGCCGAAGGACAAGCCGGACAAAAAGGGCGTCCTGATCGTCGCCTTCGGCACCTCGATGCCGGATGCGAGAAAGGCGATCGACAACCTCGTCAATTCCGCTAAGGCGGCCTTCCCGGGGACGGAGGTGCGCCTCGCCTATACGTCGAACATCATCCGTAATAAGATAGCCAAGGAGCAGAAGGTCAATATCCCGACGCCGACGTCGGCCCTCGCTCAGATGAACGACGAAGGTTTCACCCACGTATACGTGATGCCGACGCATATCATACCCGGGGAAGAGTACGACGACATTTCGGGCGTGGTTAACGGCTTCGCGGCGATAAAGGGAAAGTACGAATTCAGGGAGCTGAAGCTCGCGCGCCCCTATCTCTCGTCAGCCGACGACTGCGACGCGATGGCCGATATCCTTGTAAAGCGCTTCGCGAAGGATCTCGCGAACGCCGGGACGGAGATCGTCCTTATGGGGCACGGCACGCCGCATCACGCGGCAAACGCCATGTACAGCCAGCTTCAGCTCTCGCTCGATAAGAAGGCCCCCGGGCGCTTCACGCTCGGCACAGTAGAAGCGGCGCCGATGATCGAAGACGTCGTCGCGCGCCTCAAACACAACACAGCCGTAAAGTCGCTCGTTATTTCGCCTCTCATGATCGTTGCGGGCGATCACGCTAACAACGACCTCGCCGGCAGGGATGACCCCGAGTCATGGTACAACCAGCTGAAGGGTGCCGGCTACAAGGATATCAAGGCACACTTGGTCGGGCTCGGGGAGGATGAAGGGATAGCGAAGCTCTTCGTAGCAAAGATAAAGGATATGATGAAATAAAAATGACCGACGCCGAAGAGCTTTCGAGGCACAGGGGAAAACTCAGCGGCAAGCGCCTGCGGTTGGCGGCGCTGCTCTGCCTGCTGCTCTTTATCTCCGCGCTTTGGAGGCTCGGCGCGGGCGAATGGGACATACCGGCCGCCCGCGTCGCGGCGCTGTTGAATCCCTTTTTGGACGAAAGCATGGGCGCGTCGCCGGAGGCTCTTGTCGTAAGGAGCATCCGGCTGCCCCGCTTTTTTGCCGCCGTCGGCTGCGGCGGGCTTCTCGCCGCGTCCGGAGCGGTGCTCCAGGGGTTGCTTACTAACGCGCTCGCAGAGCCCTATACGCTCGGGATTGCGGCGGGTGCGGCGTTCGGAGGCGCGCTCGGCTTTTTTCTCGACTCGTATGCGGTGGTGCCGATGGCTTTTTTAGGCGCGATGTCCTCGCTGTGGCTCGTCAGCCTCATAGCCGCGCGCAGCGGAGGAGGCGCGTCCAGCATCGTTCTCGCCGGCGTCGTCATGAACGCGATACTCTCCGCCGGCGTGACGTTCCTCAAGGCGATCGCGGACGACCGCCTCGGAGCGATAGTCCTCTGGCTGATGGGCAGCCTTTCGGGGGCGTCGCCGTCGGCGGCCGTCATAGTCTGGTGCTCGTCTCTTATATTGTTCGTCCCCGCCTTTGTCTGCGCGCGCCAGATCGACGCCTGCTCGCTCTCCGAGGGGCAGGGCGAACTGCTCGGCGTCGAGGAGAAGAAGCTGCGCGCGCTGCTGCTTGCCGTTTCATCGCTCGCCACCGCCGCGGTAGTCAGCTTTTTCGGGATAATCGGCTTCGTCGGGCTCGTCGTGCCGCATCTTACGCGCTCCTTTATCGGGCCTTCGACGCGGCCGCTGCTCGTCTTCTGCTTCCTCGGCGGCGGGCTGCTGCTCGTGCTCGCGGACGGAGCCGCGCAGGCGATGGGCGAGCTTCCGGTCGGCGTCATCACCGCGCTGATAGGCGGCCCCTTCTTCTGCTGGATATTGATTCGCGGAAAGGCCGGCGCGTGAAGCTCTACGCGTTCAGCGGCCTCAGCGCCGGATACGGCGGGAAAACGGTGATAGACGGCATAAGCGGCGGAATAGAGCGTGGCAGGATCACGGCGCTTATCGGGCCGAACGGAGGGGGCAAGAGCACGCTGCTGCGCACGCTCGGCGGGCTCGGACGCTACGGAGGCAGCCTGTCTTTCGGCTCCAGGGAGGTAAAGGATATCCCGCGCCGCGATTTCGGCCGCATGGTCGGCTTCCTGCCGCAGAGCACGAGCGTCAGGGCGGCCTTTTCGGTATACGAGGTCATCTCGCTCGGGCGCCTCCCCTTCCACGGCGCGCTCGAACCGATGAGACGGCAGGACGACGCGATAGTCCTTGAAAGCGCGGAGCTTGCCGGCGTAGAACATCTGCTTTTCCGCACGGTGACGGAGCTTTCCGGAGGAGAGAGGCAGCGCGTGCTCTTCGCGATGACGCTCGCTCAGAGGCCGGGGACCTTTCTGCTCGACGAGCCGACCTCGGCGCTCGACCCGAACCATTCGCGCCGGATATTCGAGCTGCTGCGCGAACTCGCGGCGGAGGGCAGAAGCGTAGTCGCCGCGGTGCACGACCTCAACAGCGCGATATCGTACTGCGACGACTTTATAGCGCTCAAGGACGGTAAGATCAGAGCCTGCGGCCCGGTAGGATTGCTCGACGGAGACATCCTGCGCGGGCTTTACGGGATAAATTTCCGCCGCTACAGATCGGAGGATGGCAAAATCGCATGGCACCCAGAATAATCTTATATATTCTCATTATGTTTATGCTCTCGCCCTTCCGCGCCGACGCGGAGGCGAGGCGCATAGTCTCACTCTATCCGGGGCATACCGACAATATCGTCGCTCTCGGCGAAGAAAAGCGCCTGGTCGCGATATCCAAAAACGACGACGGCGAGACGCTTCCGCAGCTGAAACGCTTCTCGGCGAGAAGCAGCGCCGAGGAAATACTGGCCCTTAAGCCGGATTTGGTTTTGACGCGCGGCCTGGCTGAGCGCCAAAACCCGCAGCTGCGCAGCGTGCTCGAGCGCGCCGGCGTGCGCGTCGTCTCGATAGAGCCGCCTCAGTGGGACGATTTCGCGTCGTATCTCAGGGAGCTCGCGGAGCTCATAGGCTGCGACCCGGAGGCCGCCGAAGCCAAGCTCAAAAAAATCCGCAAATCGATAGCGGCCGAAGCGTCGAAGAGATCGAAGGGCAAAAAGCCCGCGGTCTTCGTCGAAGCCACCGCGAAGGAGCTGCACACTTGTTCGCCGGGATCGTGGGCCGCAAAGCTTATCGAGCTTGCCGGCGGCAGGAACGCGGCCGCCGACGCGAAGCCGATCAGAAGCGGCAGCGCGATAGCCCCCTACGGCCTCGAGAGGATACTGAAGGCCGCGGCGGCCAGAGAGATAGACGTCTACATCGTGCAGCGCGGCGCGATGAACGCGGCCGACATGGACGCGCTCGCCGCGCGCCCGTGGTATACGGCGCTGAAGGATATCAAAACGGCTGTCGTGCCGGAAAACGAACTGAGCCGCCCCTCGCTGCTCGGCCTCGAAGCCGGCGGCAGACGGCTTATCAAAATATTTTACGGCGAGTGAGAGATATGAGATTTACCGTCGTCGGAGTCGGTCCTGGGGATCCTGAGCTCGTCACGCTCAAGGCGCTGCGCGCGATAAAAAGCGCGGACGTCGTTCTGACTCCCTATTCGCCGCGCGGAAAGTTCTCCGTGGCCGAGCGCATAGTGCGCGAGAGTCTCCCGGAAGTGGAAGTAGTGCCGATCGCCTTCCCGATGTTGACCGACGACGCAGAGCGCGAAAAATTTCTGATCGGCGAACTCGAAAGAATCGGCGCCGCCTGGCGCGGCAAAGAGAGCGTCGTCCTGCCGGTCATCGGCGACTCGGCGCTCTACGCGACCGGCTCTTACCTCTTCAGCGCGTGGAGGAAGCTCGTGCCGGCACTGGAGCTCTCTTTAGTGCCTGGAATCTCGGCGCATCAGCTCGCGGCGTCGCGCGTCGGCGCGTTTCTCGCTATGGGGACGGATATTTTTTCCGTCATCCCCTGCACCGACGACGAGGGGAGCGTCGTCTCGGCTCTGTTGCGCGCGGATTCCGCTGCGCTCTATAAGCCCTGCGTCTTGAAGGAGGCTCTGCCCGGCGTCGTTTCGAAGGCGGGCCCGTGGCGGCGCGTCGTGAGGATAGACCGCGCGGGGCTCGAGGACGAAAAAATTTATGAAGGCGCGGCCGCTCTCGAGGCGGCCTGCGAATATCTTTCGATACTGCTTCTCTGGCGGCGCTGAATGGACTGGTCGGGACTTGCCGCGGGAGAGCTGCGGCTCACCTTCGACATTCTTTTCGGCCTTCTGATAGGCTTCGCGGTGCTGAAGAGCGGCGTTGCGGACAAGTTGATGCGGCGCCTCGTGCCGTACCTGAGCAAGGCCGGCATCTGCCCGTCGCTCGGCATGGCGCTGACGCTGAGCTTAGGCTCCGCCAAGGCGGGGGCGGCGTTCGTGGCGTCGGCTCTCGACAACGGCAGGATATCGCGGCGTTCCGCCAAGTGGGGGACCCTGCTTCTGTCGTTTCCCGCCTACCTGCACAGATGGCCGTCGACTATGGTGATGGCGGCTTCGATGGCCGGGCTCTCTGGCGCGATATTCGCGGCGATACTGCTGTTGCGCAGCGCGGCGCGCTTTGCGCTGATAATTTTCATACTGCGGCGAGAGCGCGCGGGCGACGACGTTGCTGCGGCGTTGCCGCCGGAATGCGAGGCCAAGGCCGTCCGCTTCAACATGCGGCTGCTGAGGAGCCTGCCGCTGGCGTGGCTCTTCTTCGCGATAGCGTATCTGCTCGTGCCCCAGGCCGAGAGTTTCATAAAGCAATGGCTGCTCGCCGGCAGCGCGCTGCCGCTGGCGGCCCTCGCCGTCGCCGCGGCTTCGATGGCTCACGTTTCGGCGGCGCTCGCGCTTGCCGGAGGAAGCCTCGCGGCGGGCGAGCTCAGCGTCGCGCAGGCCGTATTCGCGCTGCTGCTCGGCAACGGCCTCGGCGTCGTCACGAGAGTCTTTCGCTCCAACGCCGGCTATTATTTCGGCATTTTCAGCGGCGATATGGCAAAAGAGCTTCTTTTCTGGAATATCGTGACGACCTCCTTCTTCGCAGTGCTTTCGATAGTTATTGCGGCTCTGCCGCTTTTGTTATAAAAAATAAAAAATTTTATCCGCAGGGGTAATCAGCCATGAAGCCGAAAGAGATAGAACAAAAAAGCATGTGGATAATAGCGTCGGAGATGGGGGCGTGGCGCGGCGCGCCCGAGGAGCTCCCGATAGTGAAGCGCGTGATACATACGACCGCGGATTTCGACTTCGCGGAAAACATGCGTTTTTCCGCGGACGCCGTGAACGACGCGCGCGAAGCGCTGAAAAGGGGCGTCGCGATCGTCACGGACACGAATATGGCGGCGGCCGGAATCAACAAGGCGGCCTGCTCGCGCTTCGGCGTAGAGGTCGTCTGCCGCATGGCCGACCCTGCCGTGCGCGGCGAGGCGGAAGCGCGCGGAACGACGCGCGCGGCCGTGAGCATGGAGGCGGCCGCGGAGACGACGCCGGACGCTATCTTCGCGATAGGCAACGCGCCGACCGCGCTGCTGCGCCTCTGCGAGCTGATCGACGAAGGCAGATGCGCGCCGTCGCTCGTCATAGGCGTGCCGGTCGGCTTCGTCAACGTCGTCGAATCGAAGGAGCGCCTGCTCGCGGCGCATGTGCCTTATATAACCGCGCTCGGACGCAAGGGCGGCTCTTCGGTCGCCTCCGCGATAGTTAACGCGCTGCTCTATGGAATCGAATAAGAAACTTCGCGAGGGATATTCCACGGGGAGCTGCGCGGCGGCCGCCGCGAAGGCGGCGGCGCTGCGCGCCATGGGCGCCCCCTGCCCCGCCGCGGTGGAGGTAACGACGCCGGAGGATAAAATTTTCACGCTTCCGGTGAACGGCTATCACGACGGCAGCTGCGGCGTGGTGAAGGATGCGGGCGACGACGTAGACGCGACCGACGGCATCCTCATCAGGGCGGCGGTCGAACTTCTGCCGGGCGGCGAGATACTCTTTGAGGCCGGAGAGGGCGTCGGCAGCGTGACGCTGCCGGGGCTCAAGCTTCCCGTCGGAGAGCCG
Organism: Synergistes jonesii; assembly: GCF_000712295.1. Classification (NCBI taxonomy): domain Bacteria; kingdom Thermotogati; phylum Synergistota; class Synergistia; order Synergistales; family Synergistaceae; genus Synergistes; species Synergistes jonesii. Next base: position 11,854 of record NZ_JMKI01000054.1, read on the forward strand.
GCGATAAACCCCGTGCCGCGCGAGATGATCGAGCGCGCGGTGCGCGACGTGATAGGGGCGCGCGGCGCGCGCGTGACGATCTCGTCGCCGCAGGGCAGAGAAGTCGCGAAGAGGACGTTCAACCCAAGGCTCGGCATAGTCGGCGGCATTTCGATACTCGGCACCACGGGGCGCGTCAAGCCGATGGACGAGGCGTCGCTGCTCGAGTCGATGACGCTCGAGATCAACACGCACGCGGCGGCCGGAGAGAAAATAATCGCGGTCGCCTTCGCTGGCATGGGAGAGAAGGCGCTGCGGTGCGCTTACCGCATAACGAACCGCTCCGTCGTGCAGTGCGGGAACTACATCGGCCACGCGATAGACGAATCGGCGCGCCTCGGACTGAAGCGACTGCTGATCGGCGGACACCCGGGAAAACTGCTGAAGGTCGCGGCCGGCACTTTCAGCACTCACAACCGCGTCGGCGGAGGCTCTAAGGAGGCCCTCTGCGCCCAGGCCGCGATCGCCGGAGCCCCGCCGGATACGGTGAAGAGGCTGTACGAGTGCTCGACGTCGGAGGAGGCGCTTCACGCGGTGCGTGAAAGCGGGCTCGATTTTTTATGGGACATTCTGGCGCGCATCGCGGCGAAGCGCTGCGCCGAACGCGTCTTCGGAGATATAGAAGCAGCGGTCGCGTTCATCGACAACAATGCCAACATTCTCGGCGCGACTGAGAACGCTACCTCTTTTGCGGAGGAGATAAGAAATGAAAAATAAGCTTTACGTGCTCAGCGCCGGCCCGGGAGGCGCCGCGGAGCTCACGCCGGCCGTCAGGGAAGCGATCGCGGCGTCGCGCGCCGTGGCGGTTGCGCCGCGCCATCGTCATCTGGCCGCGGGGCATCCGAACGTCATAGAGATGAGTGACTTCAAGGAGACCTTCGAACGCCTGCGCGAAGAGCTGAAAGCGGGGGACGTCTCCCTGCTCGTCTCCGGCGACGCCGGCATATTCAGCCTGTTGCCGCTGATAAAGAAAAATTTTCCCGACGAGGACATCGTCGTGTTGCCCGGCGTCAGCTCGCTGCAGAGCCTCTGCGCGAAGGCCGGCGAAACGTGGCAGGACGCCGTGATCCTCTCGGGACACGGCCGCAATATTCCTGACGAAAAAATCCTCGACGCGGCGGAGCACAACCGCAGCGTGATATTTTTCTGCGACGCGAAGAAAAACCCCGCTTGGCTCTGCGCTCTGCTCGATAGCGCCGGGCTCGGCGGCGTGAACACCGTGGTCGGCGAAAGGCTCGGCTCTGAGGAGGAGCGCGTGCGCCGCGGCGCCGCGCGGGAGCTGGCGAGGGAGAGCTTCGACTCGCTCGCGATCGTGCTGCTGATAAACGACGGATTCAGCGAACGTGCCCCGCTGCTGCCGGAGGACTCCGATTTCATACGAACGGAAGGCATACCGATGACGCACGAAGAGGTGCGCGCGGTGATAATCGCGAAGCTGCGCCTGACGCCGGGGACGGTGCTCTGGGACGTCGGCGCCGGCACCGGCTCCGTTTCGATCGCGGCCGCGCAGCTGTGCCGCCGCGTCCACGCCGTCGAGGTAAACGCTGAGGCCGCCGAGCTGGTGCGCGAAAACGCGAAAAAGTTCCGCCTGCACAACGTTAAGGTCTACGAATCTTCGGCCCTCGCCAAGCTCGCCGAGCTGCCGAAGCCGGACGCCGTTTTCATAGGGGGCGGCGGCCCGGAGCTTCCCGCGATACTCGACTGCGTATCCGAGCGCGGGAGCGGCATACGCGTCGTCGTCTCGGCGGTCTCGCTGAAGACCTCGGCGCTCTGCACGGTGAAGCTTTCGGAGGATGGATTCACCGCTTTCGACGCCGCGCAGATCGCAGTGAGCAGAATAAAAAGAGTCGGGAACGCGCAGATATGGCAGGCGCGGAATCCGGTGACGATATTTTCCGCGCTCACGCGCGGGTGAGGGGGAGCGGATATGATACATTTTGTCGGGGCCGGCCCCGGCGCGGCGGATCTGATCACGCTGCGCGGCGCCCGGCTGCTGAAAGAGGCCGGAATGATAATCTACGCGGGTTCGCTCGTGAACCCGGAGCTTTTGAAGCTCGCGAAAAAGGACTGCGAAATATACGACAGCGCGCGCATGACGCTCGACGAAGTCGTAGAAAAACTGCGCGAAGCGCACAGCTCCGGCGTCGACGCGGTGCGCCTGCACACCGGAGACCCATCGATATACGGCGCGATACGCGAACAGATGGACAAGCTGAAGGCGCTTCGCATACCGTACGACATAACGCCCGGCGTCAGCTCCTTCTGCGCGGCGGCCGCGGCGGCCGAAGCCGAATACACGCTGCCTTCCGTGAGCCAGACGGTGATAATCACGCGCATGGAGGGGCGCACGCCGGTGCCCGAGAGAGAAAAGATTCGCAGCCTCGCGGCGCATCACGCTTCGATGGTCCTCTTCCTCTCGGCGGGGATGCTCGACGCGCTCTGCGCCGAACTCATAGCCGGCGGCTACGAGCCGCAGACGGACGCCGCGCTCGTCTACAAGGCGTCGTGGCCTGATCAGAAGGTGCTGCGCGGCGCTCTCGCGGAGCTGCCGCGGCTCGCCGAGCAGGCGGGGATAAGCAGGACCGCGCTTGTGCTGGTCGGGGATTTCCTCGGAGACGAATACGAGCTTTCGAAGCTCTACGACAAACATTTTTCGCACGGCTTCAGAAAGGCCGCGGAAGAGCGATGAAGCTTCACGTCGCGGCCTTCTCCGAAAGAGGAGCCGCGCTCGCGCTTAAAATCGCGGACGCCTTCGGCGGCAGCGCTTGGGCCCCGGAAAAATACGCCGGTGGCGGCGTGCTTCCGCTGGGCGCCTCTCTTGCCGAATGGGCCGGCAAACGCTTCGCCGACTCCCAAGCGATCGTCTTTATCTCGTCGTGCGGCATCGCGGTGCGCGCGATAGCTCCGCACATCGGCGGCAAGGAGAGGGATCCGGCCGTAATAGTGGCCGACGAGCTCGGCAAGAACGTGATATCGCTGCTCTCGGGGCATATAGGCGGCGCGAACGAGCTTGCGCTGCGCATAGCGGAGTTCACCGGCGGGCGCGCCGTGATAACGACGGCGACCGACGTGAACGGCATCACGCCGCCCGACTCATGGGCCGTGAAAAACAACTGCGCCATCGAAAACCTTTCGGCGGCGAAGCGCGTCGCGGCGGAGCTGCTTTCCGGCGGCGATGTGGGAGTCGCCGTCACCGACGAGCTTGTCCCGGCTCCCTATCCGGTGACGCTGTGGCTGCGCCCGAAGGATTTGACGGTGGGCGTCGGCTGCAAGCACGGCATAAAGCCCGAGCTGCTGCGCCGCTGCTTCTCGGACTTTATGGAAGACAGCGGCTATTCGCCCCTTTCCGTCACGGCGTTCGCGTCGGTCGACAGGAAAAAGGAGGAGACGGCGATAATAAAGCTCGCGGAATTTTACAAGGTCCCCTTTGAGACATTCTCCGCGGAAGAGCTGATGGCCCTGCCCGGAGTTTTTTCGCCGTCGCCGGCGGCCGCTGCGGCGGTAGGGACGGACAACGTCTGCGAGCGCGCCGCCCTCGCCGCGTCGCGCGGCGGCTACATGGTGCGCCTCAAGACGAAATACGCCGGCATTACCTTTGCGCTGGCAAGAAAAAGGAGCAGGTGAACGATGGCTGTCGAATTCAAGATCGCGGGGCTGGATTACAGATCCGCCACGGTCGGCGTGAGGGAAAAATTTTCCTTCACGGAGAGCGGAAGGCGCGAGTTGCTGCGCGAGATAGCGCCCCGCGTGCGGGAGGCCGTCCTCATATCGACCTGCAACAGGACGGAGCTCGTCGTCGTCTCCGAAGAAGAGCCGGCCGGGCTGCTCCAGCGCGCGCGCGGCGGCGGGAATTTTTTCTCGCTGAGCGGCGAGGCCGTCGTAGAGCGCGTCTTTGAGATCGCCGCGGGGCTCCATTCGCAGATACCTCTCGAAGATCAGATACTCGGTCAGATGAAGGAGGCTCTCCTCCTCGCGCGGCAGGAAAAAGTATGCGGCGCCCTGCTCGGCCAGCTTTTTCAGCGCGCCGTAGCGGCGGGCAAGGAGATACGGACGAAGTTCAAAGCGCTCCCTCACGAAGCTTCGGCCGCGGCCGTGGCCTGCGCGGAGGCTTCAGCCTTTTATAAATCGCTGAAAGGAGTGCGGGCCCTCGTCGTCGGCAGCGGCGAGATGGGGATGGCGGCCGCTAAGCTGCTCGTCGAGCGCGGCGCGGAGGTGCGGATGACGCAGCGCCGCCGCCGGAAGGACGGCGTTCGGCCGCCCGCGGGGGCGGCGTTGATAGCGTACGACGCGAGGTACGAGGCTCTGCGCGAATGCAGCCTCGTGATATGCGCGACGGCGAGCCCGCACTGCGTCCTCGCGGCCGAGGACTTCTCGGACGACGGGGCGAAGCGGCTGATGATAGACCTGGCGGTGCCGCGCGACATCGACCCAGCCTTCGCCGAGCGTCCGTCGGTGACGCTCGTGGACATGGACGGGCTGGGCTGCAAAGCGCTGCCGGAAGGCTTCATGCGGGAGATAAGGAAGAGCCTCGAAGCAAATATCAAACGTTTTCACGAATGGCTCGACGTACATGAGTGCGTGCCTTACATAGAAAACATATGCTCCTTCGCGGAACGCGAGATGGTAGAGGGGCTCGGCTGCGAAAGCGAAGAGGAGCGACTGCGCGTGAAGGAGGCTTCGCGGGCTATGATGAACAAGCTGCTCTTTTCAATGAAGAAAGGGGTCGATATGGATATGGCTAAGGAATGTTACCGCGCGCTCTCAAAGGGGGTGCGGGCGTGATATACGTCGTGGGGCTCGGCCCCGGAGGCGCGGGGGAGATAACTCCGAGGGCGCTTGCGGCGCTGGAGAAGTGCGACCTGATCGTCGGCTACAAGGCCTATGTCGAGCTTGCGCGTCCGCTCTTCGACAAGGAGAAGGAGTTCGTCGTCTCGGCGATGAAGCAGGAGCGCGATCGCTGCGAGGAGGCTCTGCGCCTTTCGCTCTCGGGACGCACCGTCGGCCTTATCTCAAGCGGCGACCCGGGGATATACGGCATGGCCGGCATCATGCTCGAAGTCGCCCGCGGCAGGACTGAGGTCGAGATAATCCCCGGCATAACTGCCGCCTCGAGCTCCGCCGCGATACTCGGCGCACCGCTCGGCTGCGACTTTGCCGTGATAAGCTTAAGCGACCTGCTGACGCCTTGGAAGGTTATCGAAGGGCGTCTGCGCGCCGCCGCGCTGGCCGACTTCGTGATCTGCATCTATAACCCCGCGAGCCACGGCCGTCCGGAGCATCTCTCCCGCGCTGCGGATATACTTATGGAAATCCTGCCGGCGGAGCGCCCCGCGGGCTGGGTGCGCAGCGCCGGCCGCAAGGGAGAGAGCTGCCGCGTCACGACGCTCGGCGAGCTGAAGAATCAGAAAATAGACATGTTCTGCACCGTGATAATCGGCAGCTCGGCCACCTACGTGATCGACGGACGCCTGGTGACGCCGCGGGGCTATAGAGAATAAGATGGAAAAGAAGGTACTGCTTTTCGGCGGCACTTCGGAGGGGCGCGAGCTGACGCGCTTCGGGCTGCCGATGATATATTCGGCCGCGACGGAGTACGGAGCGGAGCTGGCGCGCGGCGCGGAAAATACCGAAATCGTCGTCGGGCGCATGGACGCCCGTGAGATGAAAAAATTCATTGATGAATCGCACGTCGCCTGCGTCATCGACGCGACACACCCCTATGCGGCCGGCGCGAGCGAAAATATCCGCGCGGCCTGCGCCGCGTGCAGCGTGCCGCTGATGCGCGTGCTGCGGCGCGCGAGCGAGGCCAGGCGCGCTTCGCTCCTCGTGAAGAGCGCGGCGGAAGCCGCGGAGCACATAGAGAAGACATCCGGCAACGTGCTGCTGACGACCGGCAGCAAGGAGTTGGCGGCCTTCGCGCGCGTGAGCGACCGTTCGCGCCTCTTCGTGCGCGTGCTGCCGGACCCCGATGTGATAAAAAAATGCGCGGAGCTCGGCTTCGACAGCGGACACATTATCGCGATGCAGGGCCCCTTCAGCGCCGCGATGAACGAAGAGATGCTGCGCATGACAGGCGCGCGTTGGCTCGTAACGAAGGACGGCGGCGCGGCCGGCGGCACGGGCGCGAAGATGGACGCCGCCGAAAAGTGCGGCGTCTCCGTCATTATGATAGAGCGTCCGCGCGAGGAAGATGGACACAGCTGCGCCGAGGCGCTCCTCTGGGCGCGCAGGCAGCTCGGCCTTCCGCGCCCGCCGCTCTTCCCGATGCTGACGGACTTGGAGGGGCGCAGCGCGGTGATCGCCGGCGGCGGCGCGGTGGCGGCGAGGCGCGCCGCGACTCTGATAAGATGCGGAGCTGAAGTGACGGTGGTCAGCCCGGAATTCTGCCGCGAATTGGAGGAGCTGAAATGCGGCCTCGTGCGGAGAAAGTGGGAGGAAGCGGACCTTGACGGCGCGTCGCTCGCGGTCGCCGCGACCGACGATAGGGAGGTCAACTCCGAGATCGGAGCCGCGGCGAAGAGGCGCGGCATACCGGTGAGCGTCGCGGACAACGCCGCGGCGTGCAGCTTCTTCTTCCCGTCGCTCGTGACGTGCGGCGAGGCGTCCGCGTCGGTATCGGCCGGCGCCTTGAGCCCCGCTCTGACCCGCAGGCTGGCGGAGAGGCTGCGCTCCGTCTGGGAAGAATGGGTGAAAGAAGAACGTTCTGCCGTTGAAGGCGAAAAGGATAAAAAAAATGAGTAAGAGGACGATACGTTTCGGAAGCAGAAAAAGCGAGCTCGCCGCGATACAGGCGAGAATCGTGATGGACGCGGTAGCGCGCGCACATCCGGAGTTAGCGGTGGAGCTCGTGGCGATGGAGACGTCTGGCGACAGGAACATGAAGCCCTTCTCCGAAGCCTCCGACAAATTCGGGATAAAGGGGCTCTTCACGCAGGAGATCGAAGAGGCGCTGCGCTCCGGCGCGATAGACGTCGCGGTGCACAGCCTCAAGGATATGCCGGTGAACGCCGCCTCGGCCCTGCCGATCGTCGCCTGCCCGAAGCGCGGGGATCCGCGCGACGCCCTCGTCCTGCCGGCCGGCCGCGCGCTGCTCGAGCAAGGGGGCGCCGTAGGCTGTTCGTCGGCGCGCCGGCGCCTACAGCTTGCCGCGCTCCTGCCGGGAGTTTCGGCCGCGCCGGTGCGCGGCAACGTCAACACGAGACTGCGCAAGCTCGACGGCGGAGATTTTTCCGCTCTCGTGCTCGCCGCCGCGGGTCTCAGGCGCCTCGGCCTCGGGAAGCGGATATCCAGATTCTTCGAGCCCTGCGAGATGGTTCCGGCCCCCGGGCAGGGGATAATCGCCTGCCAGGGGCGCGCCGGCGGAGATTATTATTATCTTGACGCGCTGCGCGACAGAGACACCGAGCTCTGCGGCGAGGTCGAGAGGGCTTTCTCCGCCGAGCTCGGCGGAGGCTGCACCGCCCCCGTCGGCGCCTTCGCGGAAATCAGCGGCAAGGAAATAAAAATAATCGGCTTCTGCTGCGGCGAAGGCGGCGCCCGCCGCGCTTCGATAAGCGGCAGGGCCTGCGAAGGAGTGAAGCTCGCCGTAGCTCTCGCGCGGAAGCTTTCAGGGAGGGAAGGGGCATGACTAAAGGCGGAGGATTTGTCGCGCTGATCGGCGCGGGCCCCGGCGACGCCGGGCTTTTGACTCTGCGCGGCCGCGAGCTGCTCGCAGCGGCGCAGTGCGTCGTCTACGACAGGCTCGTCGGCGACGGCGTGCTGGCGATGATGCCGCCGGAGGCCGTGAAGATAAACGTCGGAAAGGTCGGCGGCGGCCATTTCGTGCCGCAGCAGGAGATAAACGGCATACTCGTGCGCGAGGCGCAGAAGGGGCGCTTCGTCGTCCGCCTGAAGGGCGGAGACCCCTTCGTCTTCGGTCGCGGCGGCGAGGAGATAGAAGCGCTCAACGAAAGCGGCATAGCCTTCGAGGTCGTCCCGGGCGTCACATCGGCGCTCGGCGGGCTGGCCTGCGCCGGCATACCGGCGACGCACCGCGGCGTGGCGCGTTCGATACACGTCGTCACCGCGCACACGAAGGAAGGGGGCTTAGCTCACCTTGATTACGAGGCGCTTGCTAAGCTCGGCGGCACACTCGTCTTTCTGATGGGCGCGGCGGCTGTGCCGGAGATATGCTCCGAACTGCTGCGCGCCGGAATGCCGGAAAGCTCTCCGGCCGCGGCGCTGGAAAACGCGAGCGTCGCGGCCCAGCGGCTGATACGCGGGACGCTCGCGGAGCTTGCCGGCAGATGTGCGGCGGAAAAGTTGAAAGCGCCGGCTCTCGTCGTAGTCGGAGGAGCGGTGGGATTCGCCGAGGCCTTCGCGTGGAAAAAATTCCTGCCGCTTGCCGGGCGCAAGGTAGTCGTCACGCGCCCGCGCGGAAGAGGGGGGATGCTTTCGGCGATGCTGCGCGCGCGCGGCGCCGAGGTCGTCGAACTGCCCTGCATCTCCACGCGCCGCATAGAGGCCGAATTGCCGGAGTTTGCGAGATACGGCTGGCTCTGCTTTACGAGCGCGACGGGAGTCGAGGCGCTCTTCGCTCTGCTCGCCGAGGAGGGGCGCGACGTCCGTTCCATCGGCGCGGCCAAGATCGCCGCGATAGGGCCGGCCACTGCAAAAGCGCTGAAGGAGCGCGGCCTTGTGACCGATTATATGCCGGAAGTCTACGACGGAATACATTTGGCGCGCGGGCTGGCGCGGCTCGTTAAGGAAAAGCCGGCTCTGATGTTCCGCGCTAAAGAGGGCTCGCCGGAATTGACGGAGGAGCTCGCGGCGCAGAAAATAAATTTCACGGAGCTTCCGCTCTATGAGACGCTCTATGAAAAGCCGGAAATAATCCCGCAGAGCGCCGACACTGCGCTCTTTACTAGCGCGTCGACGGTGCGCGGCTTTAAGGCCGCTATGCCCGAGCTGAAGATCGAATGCGCCTGCTGCATAGGCGAACAGACCGCGGCTGAGGCGCGCCGCGCGGGCTTCAAAAGGATAATCACGGCGCGGGAGGCGACGCTCGAAAGCCTCGTAAAAGCGCTGGAGGAGGATAAAAGGTGATCATACGTCCAAGAAGGCTCAGAAGAAATAAAATCATTCGCGATCTGGCGGCCGAGACGAGGCTCTCGCCGTCGATGCTCGTCTATCCACTCTTTGTCCGCGAAGGGCGCGGCATCGTCGAGGATATACCGGCGATGCCGGGGCAGAAGCGCTACAGCCCCGATACGCTGCCGCGCGCGCTCGAAGAGGTCCGGAAGGCCGGCGTGAACTCCGTGCTGCTCTTCGGCATCCCCGAACACAAGGACGAACGAGGCAGCGAAGCCTACAACGACGACGGCGTGATCCAGCAGGCGCTGCGCGAAGGCAAAAGACATTTTCCCGACATCTGCTTCATCGCCGACGTCTGCCTCTGCGAATACACGTCGCACGGCCACTGTGGGCTGCTTAAGGGCGAAGCCGTCGACAACGACCCGACGCTCGATCTGCTCGCGCGGACCGCGCTCTCGCAGGCTCAGGCCGGCGCAGACATGGTCGCCCCATCCGACATGATGGACGGGAGGGTCGCGGCGATTCGCGCGAAGCTCGACGGCGCCGGCCTGGAAGATACTCTGATCTTCTCCTACGCCGTGAAGTATGCGTCGGCCTTCTACGGCCCCTTCCGCGAGGCGGCCGGCTCCGCGCCCTCCTTCGGCGACCGCAGAGGCTATCAGATGGACCCGCGCAACGTGCGCGAGGGGGTGCGCGAGGCGCTGCTCGACATAGAAGAGGGAGCCGACATGATAATGGTGAAGCCGGGACTGCCCTACCTCGACGTGCTGCGCGCCGTCAAGGAGAGGAGCTGCGTCCCCGTCGGCGCCTACTGTGTCAGCGGCGAGTACTCGATGATAAAGGCCGCGGCGGAGCGCGGATGGCTCGACGAGAGGCGCGTGGCGGCGGAATCCGCGATATGCCTCGCGCGCGGCGGCGCGGATATAATCGTCAGCTACTTCGCGCCGGAGCTGGCGCGCATGATGAAGGAGGGCGAACTGTAATGAGCCGCTGTGAAGAGCTTTTCGCGGAAGCGCGGCGCTACATACCGGGAGGCGTCAACAGCCCGGTGCGCGCCTTCAGGAGCGTCGGCTGCGCGCCGGTCTTCGCGACGCGCGGCGAGGGCGCCTATATCTGGGACGCGGACGGAAGAAAATACGCCGATTACATCGGCTCTTGGGGGCCGCTGATCTTAGGGCACGCCTACGCGCCGGTGACGGAAGCCGTATGCGCGGCGGCGCGCGGCGGCGCGAGCTTCGGCCTTCCTACCGAAAGGGAAGTCGAAATGGCGCGGCTGATCGCCGAACTCGTCGAAGGAGTCGAGCTCGTGCGCATGGTCTCTTCCGGTACGGAAGCCGTGCTCTCCGCGCTGCGCGTCGCGCGAGGCTTCACCGGCCGCGAACTGATAGTCAAATTTGAGGGCTGCTACCACGGACATTCCGACGGCATGCTCGTCAAGGCGGGCTCCGGCCTCGCGACGGCCGGCCGCCCCGACAGCGCCGGCGTCACCGCGAAGACCGCCGCCGAGACGATCAGCTGCCGCTATAACGACGTCGGGGAGATGAAAGAAATATTCGCCGCGCACAAAGGTGAGATCGCGGCGGTGATAGTCGAGCCCGTCGGCGCGAACATGGGGGTCGTCCCGCCGGCGCCGGGCTTCCTTGAGTCTCTGCGCGAGCTCACGACTGCGCAGGGGGCGCTTTTGATATTCGACGAGGTCATAACCGGCTTCCGCCTTTCGCTGAACTGCGCATCGGGGTACTTCGGCGTAACGCCCGACCTCTGGACCTTCGGCAAGATAATAGGAGGAGGTCTTCCTGTGGGAGCCTACGGCGGGCGGCGCGACGTCATGTCCGTTGTGGCGCCTCTCGGGCCGGTATATCAGGCGGGCACCCTCTCGGGAAACCCCGTGGCGATGGCCGCGGGGCTTGCTGCGCTGAAGACGCTGCGCGGAGCCCCGCACATTTATAAGGAGCTCGCGGCTAAGGGAGAAAGACTGCGCCGCGGCCTCGCGGAAATATTTAAAAAATGCGACATACCGGCCTGCGTGCAGGGAATCGAATCATTAGCCACGATATTTTTCACAGAAGGCCCCGTGAGAAGCTACGACGACGCGAAGAAGAGCGACACGGCCCGCTACGCGCGCTACTGGAAGAGCATGGAAAAGCGCGGCGTGCTGCTCGCGCCGTCGCAGTTCGAGGCGCTCTTCATCAGCGCCGCGCACAGCGGCGAAGACATAGAATACTTCCTCAGCTGTGCCGAAGAGGCGGCGCGCGGCGGGGAACTCTGACGCGCGATGGACGGCGAAGAGGGCAGGGTACAGATATACACCGGCTGCGGCAAGGGCAAAAGCACGGCCGCCTTCGGCCTGGCGATGCGCTGCGCCGGAAACGGCGGCAGGGTCTTCGTGATCCAGTTTCAGAAGGCGAGGGAATGCGGCGAGCACAGAAGCGCCGAGAAGCTCGGCGTCTCTGTGACGCGGTGCGCCGGCGGGCGCGGCAGCTCCCCGTGCGCGCGGCGCTGCCCGCTGCTTTCGGCCGCCTTCGATATATTTGAAAGGCAAAGCGCGGACCTCCTTATCCTCGACGAGATAATGGCGGCGATAAGGCACGGCTGCGTCAGCCTTTCAGATGCGCTGGCGCTGCTTTCCGCACGTCCGCGCGGCGCCGAGCTCGTGATGACGGGGCGCGGCGCGCCCGAGGCGCTTATCGAACGCGCCGACCTCGTTACTGAAATGAAAAAGATAAAGCACTACTACGACGAAGGGATCCCGGCGAGGCGCGGCGTGGAATTTTAGCGCGCCGCCCTATGCCGGACCGATAGCGCCGGCCGAGGTGAAAAACAATGAAAAAATGCAGAGGCATCATGGTACAGGGGACGTCGAGCGACGCGGGGAAGAGCTTCATCGCTACGGCGCTCTGCCGCATATTCTCCGACATGGGATACGCGGTCTGCCCCTTCAAATCTCAAAATATGTCGAACAATTCCTGCGTCACGCTAGACGGCCTCGAGATGGGACGTGCCCAGGGCGTGCAGGCGGAGGCCGCGCGCGTCGAGCCTCAGGCGTACATGAACCCGATACTGCTCAAGCCGAGGAAGGACACCTCCTCCGAGATCGTCCTGATGGGCAAGGTATACGAAGCGCCCTGCGACAAAAATTATTACCGCCTCTTCACGATGGACAAGGGGCTGGAGACGGTGCGCGAGGCGCTCTCGCTGATAGACGACAGATACGACGTGATGGTCTGCGAAGGGGCGGGAAGCCCCGCCGAAGTCAACCTCAACGCCGCGGAGATCGTGAACATGCGCGTCGCCAACGAGGCCGACATCCCGGTGCTGCTCGTCGCGGACGTCGACCGCGGCGGCGCGCTGGCCTCCGTCGTCGGCACGCTCGAGCTGCTCGGCGCGGACAGGCGGCGCGTGAAGGGCATCGTCTTCAACAAATTCCGCGGCGACATCTCGCTCTTCGAAGACGCCGTAAGTTTCACCGAAGAAAAGACCGGCGTCAAAGTCGTCGGCGTCATGCCGTGGCTCGCCGACGTCGTGATCGAAGGGGAGGACATATTGAGCCTCAACTGGCAGAGAGGGAATCAAGAACGCGCCGGCGAGGAAAAGCTTCGCATCGGCGTCGTGAAATTCCCGCGCGTATCCAACCACACGGACATCGAAGCCTTCCGCTTCGAGCCGGACGTCGAGATAACGGAGCTCTCTTCGCCGGCGCAGCTCGCGCGTCTCGACGCCGTGCTGCTGCCCGGCACCAAGAGCACCGTGCTAGACATGAAATATCTTATCGACTCGGGGCTCGCCGACGCGATACGCCGCTTCTACAAGGAAGGCGGCGCCGTCTACGGCCTCTGCGGCGGCTATCAGATGCTGGGCGAAAAAATAGACGACAGATACCTCCGCGACAACGAAAAGATTCCCGAAATAGAGGGGCTCGGGCTGCTTCCGGCCGTCACGCTCTTCGACGACGAAAAAACGACGGTCCGCAGCAGCGGCCGAGCGGCGCACCCATGCTTCAAAGAATACACGCCCGTCGAGGGCTACCAGATACACTTCGGAAGGACGCGTGCGCTGCGCGGCGGCGAGGGCTTTTCACCGCTCTTTGAGCTCGACGGAAAAAAGGAAGGCTTGGCCGACGCGGATCTGCGCGTCGCCGGCAGCTACCTTCACAACGCGTTCCACAACGACCTTTTCCGCACGACGTGGCTCAACCTGCTGCGTAAGAGGCGCGGGCTGCCGGAGCGCGCCGCCGTCTCGACGGCCGAGGCGAAGGAAGCCGCCTACGACGCGCTCGCGGCCTCGGCTAAAGAAAACCTCGACGTCGATTATATAATCAAGATCATGGGGCTTCCGGCGGCTCAGCCGGGCTCCGCCTCGCGGCGCGGGGAGGCTGGATAAATGGAAGTCGTGCGCCCAAGGCTGGTCGTCGCGGCGGTCCACAGCGGCAGCGGCAAGACGACGATAGCGAGCGGCATAGCCGCGGCGCTTGCCGCCCGCGGGCTGCGCGTGCACCCCTTCAAGGTCGGCCCCGATTACATCGACCCCGGCTACCTCGGGCTCGCGGCCGGCTCGCGCGCCGACAGCCTCGATACGTGGCTCACAGGCGAGGAGACGATGAAAAAAATATTCCTCTCCGCCTCCGAGGGCGCCGACGTCTCGATCATCGAAGGGGTTATGGGGCTCTACGACGGCGGGGCGGGCGGCGTGAGCAGCACAGCGCAGATAGCCAAGCTGCTCCGCGCTCCGGTGTTGCTCGTGATAGACGTCCGCTCGATGGGCGAAAGCGCCGCGGCGATCGCGGCGGGTTTCCGCGATTACGACCGCGGGGTCGCCCTTCGCGGCGTGATAATAAACCGCTTCGGCTCCGAAAATCATAAGAAAATGGTCTGCGACGCCGTGCGGTGCGCGGGCCTTCCCGTCTTGGGCGCGCTGCCGCGCAATAAGGATGCCGAAGTGCGCGAGCGCCACCTCGGGCTGCTGCCGGTCGAGGAGAACGACGACGGCCGCTACATAGAGACGGTCATAAAAATGACGGAAAACTCCGTCGACTTGGACGCGCTGCTGCAGATCGCGCGCGGCGCGCCGCCGCTCGGCGAGCTCCCGGCGCCGGCCGCGCGCGCGGAGAAAAAAGCGAAAATCGCCGTCGCGCGCGACGAAGCGTTTTCATTCTATTACCCCGAGAGCGTCTACGCGCTCGAAGCGGCCGGCGCGGAGATAATAAATTTCAGCCCGCTGAACGACGAAAAAATTCCCGACTGCGGCGGCCTCATCTTCGGCGGCGGATTTCCCGAAGTCTTCGCGGCGCGCCTCGCGGCCAACGGGCCGATGAAAGAATCCGTCGCAGCCGCGGCTTCGTCGGGGATGCCTATATACGCCGAGTGCGGCGGCTTCATGTACCTCACGCGCGAGATTACTGACCTTGATGGGGTCCCCCATAAGATGGCCGGAGTCATCCCCATGAGATGCCGCATGAACGACAGCCTGCGCACCGTAGGCTACGTCACCGCGAGGGCCCTCTCCGACAGCGTCGTAGCGGCCGCAGGCGAAAGGCTGCGCGGGCATGAGTTCCACTTTTCGAGCGCCGAGGAGGAGGAAGAGATACCGCACGCCTTCGAATTCACGAAAAACCGCGGCGGTGAAACGTACAGCGCCGGCTACGCGAAGGGGAACGTCCTCGGCTCCTACCTGCATCTGCACTTCGCCGGCTTTCCCAAGGCCGCCCTTCGCTTTGTCGAAAAGTGCGCGGAATACGAAAAGCGGGTGTTGCGGCGCCGACTTCCGCCCGAGTGAGCGCGCCGGGAGGATTTTTTTGACAAAACCCGCCCTTGAGGATATAATTTCACCGCTATGGCTCAAGACAGCAGGCGCCGCCGGGCTTAATTTCCTGCCGAGGTCTCGCGAAGGATAATCTGTGCGTATAAGACACTTATTATGGCTTCCGAAACGCGCTTGAGTTCGGAAGCCTTTTTTGCGCGCTCGCGCTGAAAATGCGTTTTCCGAGTTTACATTTGAACGCGGGAGGTGAAAATCGAATATGCCTACACAAGCAAAACGTGAAATGATCGACATGCTGGCCGAAGCGCTGAAAAAGACCGACGCCGTCTTCGTGGCGGAGTACCGCGGACTGACGGTCAAGAAGGCCAACGAACTCCGCAGGCTCATCCGCAACGCCGGAGGCGAGATGAAGGTCTGCAAAAACACCCTCATGCGCATCGCCCTCGACGAATGCGGAATGAAGAGAATGTCGGACTGCGACTCCGGCCCCAACGGCTACGTGCTCTCCTATGGGGACGCCGCGGCGGTGGCGAAGGCGATACGCGACTTCGCGAAGGAGAAGGGCAACGAAGCGCTAGTCATCAAAGGCGGGCTCCTAGGGGGGAATCAGACGCTTACGAAGGGGCAGGTCTTAGCGCTCGCGGAACTTCCGTCGAAGGAGGCTCTGCTCGCGCAGGTCGTCGGCACGATCGCGGCTCCGCTTCGCGGACTCGTCACCGTGCTCTCCGGACCTCAGAGGAATCTCGTCACGCTACTTGCGAAGATTCGAGATCAGAAAGAATCGGCGGCGTAACGCCGCGCAAATCTGCCGCTTAGCGGCGTAAAAAATTTTATTTGCGAAAAACATAGGAGGAAACAGAAATGACACGTGAAGAACTCATCCAGGCTATCAGCGAAATGTCCGTACTCGAGCTTTCGGAGCTCGTCAAGGAACTCGAAGACAAATTCGGCGTCTCCGCCGCCGCTCCGGCAATGGTGATGCCGGCGGCGGGCGCAGCCGCGGCCGGCGCCGCCGCGCCCGCGGAAGAAGAGAAGACGGAATTCGACGTCGTCCTCGTCGAGCACGGCGCGAACAAGATCGCCGTAATCAAGGCGGTCCGCGAGATCACAGGGCTCGGACTCAAAGAGGCGAAGGATCTCGTCGACGGCGCCCCCAAGACGGTGAAGGAAGCCGCTCCGAAGGAAGAAGCCGAAGAGATGAAGAAGAAGCTCGAGGAAGCCGGAGCGAAGGTAGAGCTGAAGTAATAATTCGGCGTAGTAAGCTTGTCCAGGCGCGCCGAAAGGCGCGCCTTTTTGCCGTCCGCCGCGGGAAAAAATTTTTGCCTCTTGCCTCTACACCCTGATATATCTCGACGCTCTTCCAGCCCCGATTCGCTTAATTGTACCTTCCTTTATCATAGCTCCCAGCACGGCCTCCACGGTCGTGGGGCTGACATCCGGGAGTATTTTGCATATCTCCGCTTTGGAGATAGGAGTCAGGCTGTTTAACACGGACGCCTCGATGCGGGCTTTCTTGGTGATCTTATTCCCATGTACTACCGCAAAACGTTTGTCCAGCTCTTTATAGCACATATACAGTGTGGATAGGAAGTTCTCTATAAAGGGGAAGCAACTGTTCTCGTTTGTATGCCAGCCGTCGGACGATTGCTTCAA
Source organism: Synergistes jonesii (assembly GCF_000712295.1). Lineage (NCBI taxonomy): Bacteria > Thermotogati > Synergistota > Synergistia > Synergistales > Synergistaceae > Synergistes > Synergistes jonesii. The sequence continues at coordinate 28,375 of NZ_JMKI01000054.1, forward strand.
AGTTTCGTAATAAAAGCCTTTATGGTTGTTGATCTGCTCCTCAAAAGATACGTATTTCACCACGTCATAGCCGTTTTTGTATAGCAGCAGGAGCGACAGCAGCCGGGACATCCTTCCGTTCCCGTCCCGGAAGGGATGAATACAGAGAAAGTCCAGGATCACGCAGGGAATCAGCAGGAGCTGATTAATGCCGGTGTTGCCGCAGGCGTCCAAGTAGGCAAGCTCCAACTGCTCCATCGCCGCCTCTGTCTCGGAGGCCGGCGTTGGAGAAAAGCGCACTTTCCGCTTTCCAGCCGCATCGACTTCCAAAATTACATTATCGTCCGTTTTATAGCGGCCGCCGTACTCATACCCGGCAATAGACAGCAGCGTCTCATGCAGGCGCAGAATGTCGCCCTGTCGGAAATTGATATGCTCGTACCCCAGGTGGATTTCATTCAGGGCGTCTCTGTATCCGGCGACCTCCGCCTCATTGTGGTTCAGTGGTGCGCTGTTCTGGTTGACGATGGCTGCGATACGCTCATCGCTGGCAATGATCCCCTCGATGGCATTGGAGCTTTTGACCGACTGTACCTTTGCAATAGCCTCCAACTCCGTAAAGATACGCACATATCCCTCTTTCCGAATGCCGGCCATCGTTTTCAGGTTTGCGATGCCTACGGCGAGGTTTATCAAACTTGCGGGCAGCAGTCCGTTATCTAGGAAAGAATAATCAAATTTTCTCACTGCGAGCCTCCCATCTGCATATAAATATATCGGATTATATGCAGATAATCAAGAGGTCAAGGGAAATATCTGCATATAATCAGTTGCATTATATGCAGATGCGCGCCTTTTTGTGTGCATAAGAGCGCGTGTAAAAGGCTGACTGCCTTTTTGCCGTCCGCCGCGTTTCAACGGGCGAAAAAAGCTTTTGTGAGTTCGGCTTGCTTTTTTGACGTTTACATGAACATATTTTTTATAAAATCTATCCTGCGGCGGGCGCCGATCGCTTCGTACAGCTCGACGGCCTGCGCGGCGTATTCTTTTGCGGAGTGCGTCAGGTAGCCGGATATTTCGGCGCCTGAGCCCTCGTCGTCGGCCAGCGCGGATACCCACGCCTTGGCCATCAGCTGAGCGGCGCACCAGCTTCTTTTCCCTATTGAGGCAAGGAAGTCGGCTTTTTCCAGCGCCCGCAGCGCCGCGCCGAAGTCGCCGCCGCGGGCGTCGCAGACGGCTTTAAGGCTGTAGAGGATAGAAGAGCAATGCCCTCCCTGCGAACTCTCGAAGAGCGACACGCCTTCTTCGATATGCGCGCGGAGCAGATCCCAGTCGCCCATGTCGAGCGCGGCGTCGGCAGCGTGGGCGTGAAAATGGCTCTGCCCCCAGAAGAGGCCGGCGCTTCTGCATCTGTTTAGGCAATATTCATAGCGCTTCATCGCGTATCCGCTTTCCCCCGCCCATTGATGCATTTCGCCTATGTAGCAGTGCGGCGCGAGCATGCTGAGCGTGTAAAATTTACCGGTCATTTCCAGCGCCTCGAAGAGCTTTATCGATTCGATGAAGGTGCTTTCAGCGCCCCTGTAATCTCCCTCGATGAGCTGCGACATGCCGATCAGCCTGAATGCCAGACCTTTATGGTTCTCTTTACCCAGCTTCCCGGCAAGGGCAAGTATCTCTTTGCCGTATTTTGACAGCTCGGCGCTTTGATCGGTCTGCAAATAATGATGAGCTATGTCTTCCAGGCAGTGCAGCTCTATTTCGTCGAAGCCGCACTCGCGGGCCGATACGAGCCCGGCGTCCGTTAAGCGCCTTCCGCCCTCGTATTCTCCCCAGTTGATCTTGTAGCCGCCGTACATCTCCAGGTACGAGGCCTCCAGCTTTTTGAACAGCAGGCTGCTGCTGTCCGAATAGCCGCATTTATGCAGGAGGTTTAAAATTATCGTGAATTTCCGTTCGGTTTCTTCTCTGTCGCTGAAAGGCAGGGAACATTTTAAGAGGACGTCGTCCTGAATCAGGGGAAAAAGAGTATGGTTCAAATTTATGTGAAAGCTCATCTCCTGCAGATATAGCTCCAAAACTGCAAGCTCGTTGCCGGACATCCCGTAATGATACTTTAGCTTTTCGATGAGCGCCGGGCTCCATTTGTGCGGAGAGTAATGTCTTTTCAGGACTTCCGCTATTTTTTGATGGGTCATTTTCCTTTTGAATTTTGGCATTGCGTCATAAATACATTCCCGCACGTTGTCGTGCAGGAATTCCAGAAGGAAATCGCCGTTCTCTTCAGTTTCGCGAATCATTTTGCGTCTGAGCAGCGTCTCGATCGGCTGGGAGATGTCCTCCAGCGCTATTCCGGCGGCGAGCGCCGCATCCTCGGCGCTCGCGGGGCCGCCGAATACGGAGAGGATGGAAAGCGCTTCGCGCTCTTTTTCCGTCAGTCCTTCCATGCGCCCCATGATCAGTCCGCGCAGGCCGGCGCGGCACTCCGCGCGGCCGTTTTCCCTCAGCATCTTCGCCATTTCGACGAGCAGCAGCGGCATGCCGGCGCTTTCGCGAATAAAATAGCTTTCCCCCCTTTCCTCTATAAGCTCTTCCGAAAGGAAGAGACGACAAAAATACATCACCTCGTCTTTTGTAAAGGGCAAAAGCTGCATGCTCAGCACGGAATGTTTTATCGGCGGCCTAAGGGCGTATATGAGCTTGATAACGGCCTCCGAACGTTCCGGCCTGCTCGTCATAAAGAAAACGGCGGGCACTCTCAGCTCCGAGATGAAAAGGGAGAGCAGCTTCAGCGAGGAAGCGTCAAACCAATGCATGTCTTCCAGAACGAAGAGCGGGCGTTTGCCTTCGCACAGCCGCTCCGTCATATCGGCGACGATTTTCGCTATGACCAGCGCCTCCCTTTCGGGCGGCAGGAGGGCGGCGCCCCTGCAATATCCTTCGCTTGAAAAATCGTTGAAATATCTCGTAAGTATAGAGAGCTTTTCCCGTCCTATCGCAAGCTCTTTCTCTCTGCACAGATTCACCAGCCGCACGACGACGCCCCTCCATGCGGAGTAATCAAAGCCCTCGCCGACCGGCGGCGGGGAAGCGTGGAACGCTATTATATTCTCCGACCCCATTAATTTTATTACGTGGTTGATAAGGGCCGTTTTCCCAACGCCGGCCTCGCCGTAGATAAAATAGAGCCGCATGCGGTTATCGTGGTATGCGGAATCCAGAATCTGCCGGACTTCGTTTTTCCTTCCGCAGAAACAATCGTCGCAGCTCGTATTTTTGGCGGAAAATTCCATCGACAGCTTTTTTGCAAACTGCCGCAATTCGCCGCCGGGCAGAATATCCGCTTCCCTGCGCAGCCTGTGCGAAAAATCTTTATAAACGGAGAGCGCTTTTGAAATTTGGCCGTCGGCCGCATGTAATCTCATGAGCTCCAGCACGGCCGACTCGTCAAAGGGATCCATTCTCAGCATCGCGTTCAGACAATCGGCGCCCGCGCCGGCGTCTTTTCTCTTTGAAGACTCGAAAAAACGAGACTTGAGCCAGGAAACGATTCGGTCCCTGATTTGTTTTCTCTTGTATATGAGCCATTCGTCAAAGTCTCCTATGTCGAGCGCCTCAAAGCCGCAAAGCGGCTCCTCAAAGATAAAAGAGGGTATCTCCGCTTCGTCCGACGAGCATATTTCGTCGATGTCGGTCGTGCAGCCGCTGACGGCCAAGCAGCCGTGCTTCGCTTCAAAATGCTCCGGGAAATGTTTCCTCAGCAAATAGATGACGTTTCGTAGGTTGCCGGAGGCCTGACGCTCGCCCTTATCGCCCCAGAAAAGGCATTTGACCTTTTCTTTCGGGCGCGCGCCCTCCAGCGCGAGATAAAATACGACGGCCTCCGCTTTTTTGAACGGCAGCGATATTCTTGCGCTATCTTTCTCGATATAGGCCTGTCCGAGAAGGTGCAGAGTCAGCTTCAATATATCGCCTCCATCCTAAAGGTGCCGTCTCTATAGATACAGCTTTAAACATATTCCAGCGCTTATTAGTATAATGGCTTTCGCGTCAAAAAAATATAAAAAATATGTCAAAATATAAAAACGCCGAGTTTCGCCGCGGCGAATCGCTCAAACGCGCTTATTGCGCTTTTTATATATGTTTTATGCCGGATAAATATACTACACAGCAGTAAAACTAATTGGGAACGCCAAGCCGCCGGCGCCGCTTGCTCCCGTTTATTCGCTTTCAAGGAGGAGAAAAGGATGATGAACAACAAACAGTTGGAAAAGGCAATGAAGATAAGGCTGGAATTTCCCGACGGGCTGCCGCCTGAGAAGGAATTCGACCCGCGGTACCGCCGCGCGCCGAACCGCGTTTACACTCTGAATGAAAAGGAGACGGTGCTCGCGCTGAAGAACGCGCTGCGCTACATCCCGGAGGAATATCACGCGGAGGTCGCCCCCGAATTCCTTGCAGAACTGCGGACTCGCGGGCGCATTTACGGCTATCGCTTCCGCCCCGCCGGAAAGCTCTACGGCAAGCCGGTTGACGAGTATAAGAGCAATTGCATAGAGGGAAAAGCCTTTCAGGTGATGATCGACAACAACCTCGACTTCGACGTCGCGCTCTACCCCTACGAGCTCGTCACCTACGGCGAGACGGGGCAGGTCTGTCAGAACTGGATGCAGTATCTTCTGATAAAAAAATATCTTGAGATACTGACGCCGGATCAGACGCTCGTCGTTGAATCGGGACATCCGCTCGGACTTTTCAAATCTTCCCCCAACGCGCCGCGCGTGATGCTCACCAACGGCCTGATGGTCGGCCTCTTCGACAATCAGGAGGAGTGGCACCGCGCGATGCAGCTCGGCGTCTCCAACTACGGTCAGATGACGGCCGGCGGCTGGATGTACATCGGGCCGCAGGGCATCGTTCACGGCACCTACAACACGGTCCTCAACGCGGGACGGATAAAGTTCGGCGAGAGCGGCGAAGGCTTGAAGGGGCGCCTCTACGTCACCTCCGGGCTCGGCGGCATGAGCGGCGCGCAGCCTAAGGCGGCCGACATCGCCGGCTGCGTTTCGATCACCGCCGAGGTAGACTGGTCGCGTATCGAGACCCGCCATGGACAGGGCTGGGTCAGGCGGATCGCCGAGACGCCGGAAGAGGCTTTCGCGATGGCGAAAGAGGAAATGGCCAAGGGCGAAGTCAATTCTATCGCCTTCCACGGCAACGTAGTCGACCTGCTCCAGTATGCCGTCGACAACGATATTTCCATAGACCTGCTCTCGGACCAGACAAGCTGCCACGCCGCCTACGACGGCGGCTACTGCCCCGTCGGCGTCACCTTTGAGGAGCGCACGCGGCTTCTTAAAGAAGAACCGGAAAAATTCAGGAAGCTCGTCGATATGTCGCTCAGAAGACACTTTGAGCTGATAAAGCTCCTTGTCGGCCGCGGCAGCTACTTCTTCGACTACGGCAACTCCTTCCTGCGCGCGATCTACGACGCCGGCGTCAAAGAGGTGGCGAAGAACGGTGTGGATACGCACGACGGCTTCATCTTCCCGAGCTACGTCGAAGACATCATGGGACCGCTGCTCTTCGATTACGGCTACGGACCATTCCGCTGGTGCTGCCTTTCGGGGAACCCGCAGGATCTGCACAGGACCGATATGGCGGCGATGGAGTGCATAGACCCGAACCGGCGCTTCCAGGACCGGGACAACTGGGCCTGGATACGCGACGCCGAGAAGAACAAGCTCGTCGTCGGCACGCAGTGCCGCATCCTCTATCAGGATGCGGAGGGGCGCATCCGCATCGCGCTCAAGTTCAACGAGATGGTGCGCAACGGGGAGATCGGCCCGGTGATGCTCGGGCGGGACCATCACGACGTCTCGGGCACCGACTCGCCCTACCGCGAGACGGCGAATATCAAAGACGGCAGCAACGTCACGGCGGACATGGCGACGCTCTGCTTCGTGGGCAACGCCGCGCGAGGCATGAGCCTCGTGGCGCTGCATAACGGAGGCGGCGTAGGAATCGGCAGGGCGATCAACGGCGGCTTCGGGCTCGTGCTCGACGGTTCGTACCGCGTAGACGAGACGATAAAGAGCGCGATGAACTGGGACGTGATGAGCGGCGTGGCCAGACGCGCCTGGGCGCGAAATAACGGCGCGCTCGAAGTCTCTGCGGCTTTCAACGGCGGGCGCGGCGGTCAGCATATCACGCTGCCCTATCTTGCCGACGACGAGTATCTTACAGAACTCGTGGCGAAGAAGTGATCGTAGTTTGCATATCTTAATCTAACGGAGGAATCGTGCTATGGAAAAAGGACGGAACAACGCTGCGGTATTGAAATTTCTTCTTTACAGCCTATTCGGGATATTCATGTTTTTCTTCCCGTTGAATATCGGCGGCAAGTCGACCATACCGGTGGACCATATAATCACGTTTATCACCAAGGATCTGGCCGTAGCCGCCAAATATTACATTCTGCTCGTAATGTACGTCGGCGCTGCGCTGCCGTTTATCCGCAAGAATTGGAATAAAGACGGCATCAGCATATTCTTCTCTGTGGCTAAGGTATGCGGAGCCGTCGTCGGCACAATATTAGTCTTCGACCTCAACCCGCCGGCGTGGCTGAGCCGCCCCGACTTCGGCCCCTTTCTTTACAATAAATTATCCACGCCGGTCGGGTTGGTCATCCCTATAGGCTCGGTCTTCCTCGCCTTCCTTGCGAGCTTCGGGCTTATGGAATTCACCGGGGTCCTGATGACTCCCGTCATGCGCCCCGTCTTCAGGACGCCGGGGCGCTCGGCGATAGACGCGGTCGCCTCCTTCGTCGGCAGCTACTCCATCGCGCTGCTCATCACCAACGGGGTATACCGCCAGGGAAAATACTCGGCGCGTGAAGCGGCGACGATAGCCACCGGCTTTTCAACGGTCTCGGCGACATTCTTGCTGATCGTGGCGAAGACCTTGGACCTCATGGATCGCTGGGGGCTTTATTTCTGGGTTACATTGGTGGTGACGTTCGTAGTCAGCGCGATAACGGCGCGGCTTTGGCCGCTCTCCTCCATACCCGACACATATTACACCGGAGAAAAAACGGCCGAGCCGGAGTATACCAGCAATCTGCTGACACGTGCCTGGTGCGCCGGCGTGGATACGGCCGCCAAGACGGAGGCGCTTCCGAAGCTGGTGTGGAGCAACCTCTACGCGGGGCTCAACATGGCCTTCAACGTCATCCCCTCCATTATGTCGGTTGGGCTTTTAGGGCTGGTCTTGGCCGAGTACACACCGCTCTTCGATTGGTTCGGCTATGTCTTTTACCCCTTCTTCAAAATCTTCGGTGTGCAGCAGGCGGCGCTGGCCGGCAAGGCCGCGGCCGTTTCGCTCCCTGAGATGTTCCTGCCGGCGATACTGATCGCGAAGAGCGCCACGCCGCTCGTCAAATTCGTAATCGCCGTCGTCAGCATCTCGGAGATACTTTTCTTCTCGGCGAGCATCCCCTGCGTGATGGGTACGGACATCCCCATCACGCTGAAGGACATATTGGCGATCTGGTTCGAGAGAGTCGTGCTGAGCATCGTCATAACCGTGCCGCTCGCCATGCTGCTGGGCTTCAAGGACGTGCTGTAAAGGCCGTCCGAGCGGCGCGCCGACCGCATTCGTAATGAAAGGAGCATTAGAGATGAAAGAAAATTATTATGCGCGGAGCCTCAACGCCGAAAGGCTTCGGCAGGTCTACGACACGGCGATAGCGAGGGTCGCCCGGTACCTCGAATGCGAGATATCCTTCGTATGCGGCGGCCTGAAAAAGAGCGACGAGGTGCTCGAGCTGGCCGCGGGATACGGACGGATCATGAAGAAGGTCGCGCCCTTCGTCAGGAGCGTGACGGGGCTGGACATCTCTGCGGAGAACGTGCGCTTCGGAGCGGAATATCTGAAAGATACGAAAAACGCCGAGCTTTTAGTCATGGATGTGCACGAAATGGATTACGACCGCCGTTTCGACGTCGCGCTCTGCCTGCAGAACGGTCTCTCCGCGGTGAAGGCCGAACTGCCCGAGGCCTTTGCCGCGAAGGTGCTGAAAGCCCTGAAAATGGGCGGCAAGGCCTACTTCAGCACATACCATCCGCGATTCTGGGAGCACAGGCTGGCGTGGTTCAAGGAGCAGGCGGAAAAGGGGCTGCTCGGAGAGCTCGACATGGAAAAGTGCAAAGACGGCGTCCTCGTCTGCAAAGACGGCTTTCGGGCCACTACACAGTCGGCGGAGGATTTGGAGAGAATCGGCCGCGCGTCGGGATACCGCTGGCAAATATCCGAGGTGGACGACTCCAGCCTCTTTTTGGTAATCGAAAAAATAATCTGAAGAAAGGAAAGACGGCGATGTTTCTGGTCTTAACGACGTACGCTAAAGGGATGGAGGAAGTCGATAAGTTTTTGCCGGCGCATTCCGCGTTTTTGGACAAATATTATGCGCAGAAAAAAATTATTTTCTCAGGGCGCCGCAATCCGCGCGTCGGCGGGGCGATATTGTTTAGAGTAGAAACGGAGGACGAGGTAAAGGCGATACTCGCCGAAGACCCTTTCAGAGTCAACGGCATCACGGAGTGCGAATACTATGAGATCATTCCGACGAAATACGACGAAGAGTTCGCCGGCTTCCTGCCCTCCCGCCGGCGGACGCTCGCCGTCCGCAAAGGAGGCGCTTAAAATATGGGGCCGAACGAAAGCCTGTTTTCCTTGAAAGGGAAAACCGCTTTCATCACGGGAGGAGCCCGCGGGCTGGGCTTTGCCATGGCTTGCGCGCTGGCCCGCGCCGGGGCGAAGATAGCGTTTAACGCCAGGAGCGGGAAATCGGTCGATAGGGGGCTTGCGGCGTATTCCGCAAATGGGATGGCGGCGGCCGGATATGTTTGTGACGTTACCGACGAAGCCGGCATGAACGAGCTGTTCAGGCGCGTCGCCGAAGAGGTGGCCCCGGTGGATGTTCTTCTGAACAACGCCGGCGTCATCAACAGGGCGCCGATGATCGAAATGGAGGCGTCGGATTTCCGCAGAGTCGTCGATACGGACCTTACCGGGCCTTTCATTGCAGCCAAGGCCGTCATACCATCGATGATCGAGAGAGGAGGCGGGAAAATCATCAACGTCTGCGGCATTATGAGCGAAGTCGGAAGAGAAACGGCCGCCGCCTACGCTTCGGCGAAGGGCGGGTTGAAGATGCTGACGAAAAACATCGCGTCGGAGTACGGCGCTTACAATATCCAGTGCAACGCGATAGCCCCCGGCTACATGGCCACCTCCCTTAACGCCTCGTTAAGGGAGCGGCTGCCGGACGGCTCCAAAAATCCCTTCGATGATTATATCTGCGCTCGGACGCCCGCGGGGCGCTGGGGCAGCGCCGAAGCCGACCTGGCTGGACCGGCCGTCTTTCTCGCCTCGGCCGCCTCCGATTTTGTCAACGGGCAGATATTGTACGTCGACGGCGGATTCTTATCATATCTGGGACGCAGTGCATGAATGGCGGCTGCGGCGTTGAAAGCGCAATACCGTAAAACGATCGGGCCCCTCGCGTAGGGGCCCTACTCTTTGAATCGCCGCCGCGCTTTTGTCTGAGTTTCAAATAAATGCGGCGCTGTGCACGCCATCGAGCTCCGAAGCAGGACGCCCGGCGCCGCCGTCTTTCCCCTCTAACTCTACGAACTGCGGCGCAGCCCGTGATTGCCGCGCCGTAAAGTTATTTTAAATAAAGAAAGCAAGATACATTCTCTGTTGACAAATTTGTATCGCGGTAATAGTATTTGAGCCACTGAAAATCGTATAGGATTTTATAATATACGACTATTATTTTATGGAGGATGATAATCATGCTCAATGCAAACCCGCTGATAATCGCCTGTGTGATCGTCTACCTGGCCGCCGTCCTCATCATCGGCCTCTATCTCACAAAGAAAAAGGTCAGCAGCTCCGACGACTTCGCCGTTGCGAACCGCAGCCTGCCGACCGTCGTGCTGATTGGCACGCTGCTCGCTACCTGGTGCGGCGCCGGCGGCATCACCGGCTCGGCCAATCTGATATGGCGCAACGGTCCGCTCTTCGGCATTCTCGTCTTTATCGGCGCGCCGATCGGCATGCTGCTGCTTTACTTCGTCTCGGGGCGCGTGCGCCAGGCGACGACTTACACGATACCCGAGCTCTTCGAGATTCGCTTCGGCACTGCCGCGCGCGTCATCGCGACCGTCTGTATCGTGCTCGGCTACATAGGCATCCTCTCCTCGCAGTTCAAGGCCGCGGGGAACATGATCAACCTCACGACCGGCATGGAGCTTGAAACGGCTGTCATCCTCTCCGGCGTCGTCATGTTGGTGCTGGCCGTCAGCGGCGGCATGTTCAGCGTCGCCTACACCGACGCGCTCAGCGCCTTCCTCTTCGTCGGAGGCTTCCTCGTGGCGATACCGCTGCTCGCCTCCCAGATCGACGGGGGGCTCGCCGGCATGTTCGCGAACCTTCCCGAAGGGCGCCGCACCTTCATCGGCAGCCTCAACTTCGTCCAGGCTATGGGTTACATTTTCCCGATATTCTTCCTCGTCCTCGGCGACCAGAACATGATCCAGCGCATGGGCGCGGCCCGCGACGTCAGGACCGCGAAGCGCTCCGGCCTCGGCCTCGTCGTAGCGGAGGTCGTCGTCTGCGCGCTGATAATCATCCTCACGACCGCGGGCATCTACCTGCTGCCGGATATCGAACGGCCGGACACCGTCATCTTCCAGCTCGCGATAGGCTTCCTGCCCACGATCGTCGGAGGCCTGACGCTGGCGGCCTGTATGTCCTTCATCGTGACGACTGGCGACTCTTACATCCTCACGATATCCTCGAACATCACCTACGACATCTGGAACCGATTCGTGAAACGCGACGCCACCGACAAAGAGAAGCTTCTCTTCCTGCGCGCGGCCGCCGTCGGCACGGCCCTCCTCGCCTACGTGATGGGGCGTTTCTTCCCCGACATTCTCTCGGTGCAGATGTACGCCTACTCCATGTACGGCGCCTCTGTGACGCCGGCGCTCGTCTGCGCGCTCTTCGCCAGGAACGTGACGAAGGCCGGCGGCGTCTGCGGCATCCTTGCCGGCGGCGTCGGCACCATCGTTTGGGAGATCGTGCTGCATTCGCCGTTCGGCATAAAGAGCGCGATCATAATGGTCCCCCTCTCCTTTGCGGTCATCTTTGCGGTCTCCGCATTTACGAAGGGCGGCGGCTTCGTGCCGCTCGACGAGCTCTACAAAAAGGCTGCCTGAGGCGACGCTATGACGACCGTACTCGACAGATTTCTGAAATATGTGAAAATCGACAGCGAATCGGCTTACTCGCCGGCGCGGCTCCCAAGCACGGAAGGGCAGAAGGATTTCGCCGCCCTCTTAGCGGAGGAGCTCAGGGAGATCGGCGCGGAGGAGGTCTTCGTTGCGGAGAGCGGCTGCCTATACGCGAAGCTGCCGGCTAACTGCGAGGGCGCACCGGCGATCGGCTTCTGCTCGCATCTCGATACGACGCCGGAGTTCTGCGGCCGCGGCGTGAAGCCGCGCGTCGTGAAAAACTACGACGGCGGCGACGTCGTGCTCGGCGCAGAGGGCGGCGTCATGGAGGCCGCGAAGTTCCCGCATCTGAAGAACTACGTAGGCTGGGACCTGGTCGTCTCCGACGGCACGACGCTGCTCGGCGCCGACGACAAGGCCGGCATCGCCGAAATCATGACGATGGCGGAGCACTTCCGCGACCACCCGGAGGAGAGGCACGGCGAGATACAGTTCTTCTTCCCGAGCGACGAGGAGGTCGGCTGCCTCGGCGCGAAGACTCTCGATAAAAAGCGCTTCGCGCCGGACTTCGCCTATACGCTCGACGGCGGCCCGCTCGGCGAGATAACGTACGAGACCTTCAACGCCGCCTCCGCCGAAGTCTTGGTGAATGGCGTCAACATCCACCCTGGCCTCTCTAAGGGGCAGATGAAGAACGCCGTCCTCATAGCCAATAAATTCATCTGTATGCTGCCGCCGGCCGAGACGCCGTCGCATACGGAAAAATACGAGGGCTACTACCACGTGCTCGAGATCGAAGGGGGAGTCGAGCGCACGGCGATGCGCCTCTATCTGCGCGACCACGACAGCGCGAAGTTCGAAGCGCGGAAGGCACGTCTGCGCGAGATAGCCGGCTTCCTCAACGGCGAATTCGGCGCCGGCACCGTCGAGGTCGCCGTCAGCGACACGTACCGCAACATCCGCGAAGCCGTCGAACCGCACTTCGAAATCGTCGAAGCGGCGGCTGCGGCGATGAGGGCCGAGGGGGTCGAGCCCTTCTATGTGCCGATGCGCGGCGGCACCGACGGTACGGTGCTCTCCTTCGAGGGCATCCCCTGCCCAAACCTGTGTGTCGGCGGGCACAACTTCCACGGCCGTTACGAATATGTGCCCGTTCAGTCGATGGAGAAGATATCAGCCATACTCGTGAACATCGTCAAAGGCTTTGCTCGCCGCTGAGGCGCGCCGGCGTAGACTTCCGCGCGGAGCTCCGTTCCCGCCCGCGGCTTGCGCAATGTTGCGCCCATGCCTTAAAATGAAGGGGAATCGCAAACATTCAGCCTTGAAGGGGCGGGAAAAAGATGCCGGATATATCGCTGGCCGATCAGTCGGCGAACAGGATAAGGAAACTGATAGAGCAGGGCAGGTTCAAACCTGGAGCCCATCTGAACATAGACCTGCTGGCCAAGGAATTCGGCGTAAGCCAGACCCCGGTGCGCGAGGCGCTGAAGAAGCTCATCCACGAAGGGCTGGTCGTCTACCGGCCGAAGGTCGGCTACTCCGTGCGTAACCTTACGCTGCACGAATATCTGCAAGTCTGTGAACTGCTGCAGACGCTGGAATGCCACCTTGTGCGCGAGCTTGCGAAGACGCCCTTCGCCGTCGATATCGAGGGGCTGAGGGCCGTAAACGCCGAATTCGCCGCCTGCCTGCCGCGTGGCGACCGCCGCGCCGTCGGACGCGTCAACGACCGTTTCCATGAGAAACTATACGAGAACTATCCCAACAAGATCATGATGGAACACTTGAACAGCCTCTGGCGTGGGGCGCGCGCGCCGCGCGACTACATGTACGACAACAAGCTCTTCGCCGGCCGCATCGCCGCCGAACACGAAGCGATAATATCCGCGATAGAGCGCGGAGACCCGGCCTCCGCCGAAGCTGCGATGAACGCCCACTACGTCAGCGGCCGCGAAAGCGCGATAACCTCTTTCCCCGTGGAAGCGTAGGATCTTTATAGGCGTGAGCGTGAGGAGGGATAAAAATCCCTTCGCGGCTCTGCGCGTTTTCCGCGCGCTTTTCTTTTCTGCCGGCCATGACCGCGTCTGCGGAGTATATAGCGAGCGCCGCCCATATGCAGCAGAAGGTGGCCAGCCTGTATATCGAGAGCCCCTCGCGGTAGACGAAGGTCCCTATGAGGAATGTCATAGTCGGCGATACGTATTGTATGAAGCCTATAGTCGTCAGCCTTACTCTGTGAGCGGCGAAAGCGAAGAGCAGCAGCGGCACGGAGGTCATCACGCCGGTGCCGGCGAGCAGCAGCGTCGTCGCCGGATCGTAAGGGAAATCCGCACGGCCGGCGAACTGCAGGTAAAGAAGGTAGACGAGGGCCGCCGGCGCTACGGATATAGTTTCGATAAAAAGCGATTCCCTGGACTCCAGTGCGACGGCCTTCTTCATCGCTCCGTAGAGACCGAAGGTGAGCGCGATGCCGAGCGAAACGAGGGGGACTTCTCCGAGCGCCGCGATCTGTAGGCAGACTCCGGCGACGGCCGTCGCTATCGCCGCCTTCTGGGCGGCGCGCAGCCTTTCGCCGAAGAGGAGCGTCCCGAAGAGCATCGAGACGAGCGGGTTGATATAGTAGCCGAGGCTCGTTTCGAGGATGTGTCCGACGTTTATCGCCCATACGTAGAGCCCCCAGTTGAGGGTGATCAGATATCCGCCGATGAAGAGCAGCCGGGAATTCTTCTTATTGCGCGATATGTAGGAGACTGCACTGCCTAAGCGCCCGCCGAGCAGCGTGAGGACGAGCGTGAACGCCGCCGACCAGACTACGCGGTGCCCCAATATCTCAGATGAAGAAATCGATTGGAGGGCCTTCCAGTAAAAGGGCATCGATCCCCACCATAAATAGGCGAGGAACGCTGCGGCGGCCCCCTTTTGAGGATTCGTCATATTATCTCCTCCGTACCTTCGCGGCGGCGCGCCTGCTGAAATTGCCTAAAAAACCCCGCCACACGCAATATTTTACACGTTACCGCCGTTTTGTGATAAACTATTCTGACGTATTGCAGGTATTTTCCTGTGCGGAAGGAAGAAGTTTTATGGATGAACATCTGAGGCTTTCGTCGTTGGGAGCTTCCGTGCTTGCGGATGCCGAAGAAATTGCAAACGATATGCAGGAGTGGCGCAGGGATTTTCATCAATTCCCGGAGCTCGCGTTCGAGGAGAATATAACCGCTTCAAAGATAGTGCGCGTGCTGAGCTCCATCCCCGGGATGGAGGTCTATCCCGGCTTCGCGCTGAAGACCTCTGTGATAGGAGTGCTCGGCGCTGAAAAAGAAGGCCCCGCGCTGATGCTTCGCGCGTCGATGGACGCGGACGCGGGCGACGAGCAGACCGGCCTGCCCTTCTCATCCTGCGTGCCCGGGGTCGTACATTCCGCCGGGCATGACGCCGAGATGGCCTCGCTGCTCGGCGCGGCTTCCGTCCTTTCAAAATACGGGGATCAGCTGAAGCAGAAAATAGTCTTTCTCTTCCAGCCGGCCGGCGAGGGGCGCAGCGGCGCGCAGACCCTCGTCGAAAACAAAATAATAGAAGAATTCAACATCGGCAGGGCCGCGGCGGTCAACTGGGGGCCGGACCTCGCCTACGGCGCGCTCTTCACGCGCAGGGGGGTCATGACGGCCCTATCCGATAAAATACATATCGACATAAGGGGTATGACTGGACATGCGTCGGAGCCCCATACCGCGGTAGACCCGATCATGATAGCGGCGAACGTCATCCTGACGATAGAGGCGATGCTGTCGCGCGAGGTCGACCCGCGCGAGCCGATAGTCGTCTCCTTCGGGCGGCTCGAGGCCGGCGAAGCTTACAACATCATTCCGGAACAGGCGAACATCTGGGGCACTCTGCGCGCTTTCGATCCGCAGGTCCGCGACTTCGTACAGGGTCGGATCGAAACCGTCGCGCCGGCGATAGCGAAAGCGCTGCGCGGGCTCGCGTCGGTGGAATATACGCGCAATTACGCGCAGGTCGACAACAACCTCGATATGGTGGACGAGCTCCTCCGCGTCGGAGTTCCTTTTTTTGGGGAGGACGGCATATCGATGCTGGAAAGGCCACTGCTTATGGGCGAGGACTTTTCTTTTTTCAGCAACAGGGTGCCGTCGCTCTTCATGCTGCTCGGCGCGGGGCTCGAGTATCCGCTTCACCATCCGCGCTACGACGTGCCGGAGAGCATGCTTCCCCTTTCAGCCGCGTGGGAGGCGTATCTCGCTCTGACCCTCGCGCTTTGAAGGCTTTCGAACGGGGCCGTACCCGATAAAACAGACGATTGGTGTGATTCGTTTGGCTTCAAGACTGGATATAATCGTCAGAGACAATCTGAACAGGCTCCCCAGCGAGCCCTTTATCTGGTGGCAGAAAACGTGGTGGAGCCGCGGCGCCTTCCTCGAGCTCATCGAGGAGTGTGAAAAGAGGCTTGCCGCGAGCAATTTCAAAAGGGGGCAGCGCGTCGCCCTGCTGATGCCGAACAGCCCGGTGCTTCTCGCGACGGCCGTCGCGGTGTGGCGCCTCGGCGGCGCGGTCGCGCTGATAGACTTCCGCTCCGGCTACGCCCCGCTGATAAAACAGCTGTGTCACGCCGACGTCTTCGCCGCTCTGACCTACCGCGGCCTCGAAGACATAGTCCCGCTCATCTCGGAGGAGGGTATCCCCTGTTCCGTGATGAACCTTGACACGCTCGACGAAAACATACCGGGGCGCCCCTGCTCGCAGGAGGACGAGGAGACGGCCGTTATCTTCTACACCTCCGGCACGACGGGAGAGCCGAAGGCGGTCCCCCTAACGCACGATAATCTGATGGCCTGCATCGACGGCTGCGTAGAGCACATCGACATGCTCGACGAGGACGACGTCTTCCTGAACGCGCTGCCCAACTCGAATGTTTTCGGCTTCCTCTGCGGCGCGCTGCTGCCGCTCGTCAAGGCGACGCGGCAGGCGGTACTCGCCTCTTTCATGCCGGTGGCCGCGGCGATGGACGCGATAAAAAGCGCCGAAGTCTCCATAATCCCGGCCGTGCCGGCGATGGTGGGGATGATGGCGAGCGCCGTTTCGCACGGCATGCCCCTTTCGTCGTCGCTGCGCTGCGTGCTCTCCGGCGGCGACCGGCTGCCGCCCGAGATTTCCAGGCGCGCCGGCAAGATACTCGGCGTCCCCGTGTTGCAAGGCTACGGGCTGACGGAGGCGTCGTCGGTCGTAGCGCTGCCCCCATCGATGAGTTCGGCGAGAGAGGGAAGCGTCGGCACGCTCCTTTCCTGCGTCGAGGCGAAGATATGCGGCGACGGCGGCGAAGAGCTTCCCTGCGGCAGCGAAGGCACGCTGTGGCTGCGCGGCGCCTCGGTCGCGTCGCGCTACTATCACAACGAGGCTCTGACCGCCGAGCGCTTCGCGGACGGCTGGTTCAACACCTGCGACATAGCGAAGTTCGACGGGGAGGGCTACCTTTATCTCGTAGGGCGCTCCAGCGACGTGATATTCGTCGGAGGCTTCAAGGTCTACGCTCGCGAGGTGGAGAACGTGCTCGAAGAGCATCCTTCGGTGAAGAACGCTGCGGTCGTCGGCGTGCCGCGCTCGATAAGCGGCGAGATAGTGAAAGCCTACATCCTGCCCGAGGGCGGCGAAAAGCCGCGCCCCAAGGCACTGATAGATTACTGCAAGAAGAGGCTCGCCTATTACAAGGTGCCGCGGATAATAGAGTTCGTTTCGGAGATGCCGCGCTCCACGGCCGGCGAGATAGTAAAGAGAAAGCTTTTGAAGGATTAAACCGGGATGTTTGGATACAGCTGCCGCGTCGTAAGAAAAATATGCGGTTACGAGAAGAGGGAGGTCGAGGCCCTCTTGTGCAAGAGCGGCCTCGTCTTTGAAGGCTCGCCGGAATACACCGCCGTCGCCGAGGACGGCGACGAAAGGATAATCGCTACCGCGAGCCTCGCCGGGGGCGTGATAAAAATGGTCGCCGCTGAAGCCGAATGGCAGGAGGCGGGGCTTTCCTCGGCGGTGATTTCGGCTCTGATGCAGGCCGCGCGCGCGGACGGCGTATACCGCTTCTTTTTATTCACGAAGCCGGAAACGGCGGAGCGCTTCGCCGCGCTCGGCTTCCGCGCTCTCGCGGCCTCCGACGAAAGTGTGCTGATGGAGTGCGGGGCGCCGTCGGCCGAAGATTTCCGCAGGACGCTGGAGCGCGAAAGGGAAAAAAACGGAGCGCCGGCCGCGGCCGCGGTGATGAACTGCAACCCCTTCACGCTCGGCCACCGCTATCTTATCGAAGAAGCGGCGTCGCGAGAAAGGCTTTTCTACGCGATAGTCGTCGAAGAGGACGCTTCGGCCTTCCCCTTCGCCGACCGCATTGCGCTTGTGCGCGCCGGCACTGCAGACATTGCCAACGTCCGGGTGCTGTCGAGCTCCCGCTACGCTGTATCCTCCGCGACTTTTCCTTCGTATTTTCTTAAGGACCGTGCCGAACTCTCCGTCGCGAAGGTGCAGGCGGAGCTCGACGCCAAATTATTCGCCTCCCTCTTCGTCCCCGCGCTCGGCGTGGCGCGGCGCTACGTCGGCAGCGAGCCGCTGTCGCGCGTCACGGCGCTTTACAACGAGGTGCTGAAAGATACGCTGCCGCGCTTCGGCTGCCCCGTCTGCGAGATAGACAGGAAGGGCGCCGCCGGCGGCGTAATATCGGCGTCGCGCGTGAGGGAGGCGATCGCCCGCGGAGGGGGCGGAGAGCTTTCCGCGCTTCTGCCGCGCGTGACCCTCGAATACCTAAAGACGCCGAACGGGCGCGCCGCCGCGGAAAAGCTGCGGTGCGGAGGCGAAGGAGAAAATGAATCGTGACGCCGCTCGAGGAGGTGCTCTCCGGCCGCGAAGAGCGCTTCGCGTTGCAGAACGAATGGCTTTCGTCCGGCGACGGATTTTTTGTCGTGCAGATAGCGCTGAACGTGCCGGGCTATCCGAAGCGCCTTCCGAACGACGTTAAGGTCGTGGCGGCCTTCCGCGCGCTGCTGCTCGGCCGCTCTTCCGCCGCGCCGCGCGGCGAGCGCACCGTCGAGAACGGCGCCGGCGTATGCTGGCAGGGCGCGTTCGATTCGTCGCTCTGCGACGCCGCCGTGATGAAGCGCCTCGCAGTCGCCGCCGAAAGCGAAACGCCGGCCGGGCGCGCCCTCGACATCGACGTAATAACGAAAGATGGACCGCTGTCGCGCGCCGCTATGGGACTGCCTGAGCGGAGCTGCCTGCTGTGCGGCGCCCCCGCTAAGGTATGCGCGAGAAGCTGCCGGCATTCCGCGGAGGAGCTGCGCGCGCGCGTGGCGGAGCTTCTTGAGGGGGCGGAGCGCGATAAAGGTAAAAAGTGAGCCGCCTTTTGCGGCTCATTAAAATTTCCGCTTGAAAAAAGCAGGGCGGATTCATGCCGAAAAATAGCGTTTTACGATTTGCTTGTGTAATAATTGAAAAAGGCAAACGCTCGTCCGAGCGTTTCGCATTCTGTTCGGGAGGGACCATATGAACGAACGCCCTGACTGGGATATATATTTTCTTTTGCTGGCGCAGGTCGCGGCGATGCGCTCCACCTGCCTCAGGCGGAGGGTCGGCGCCGTGCTCGTGCGAGACAGGCAGATACTTAGCACGGGCTATAACGGGGCTCCGCGCGGGGTAAGCCACTGCGAGGAGGTCGGCTGCCTGAGGGAGCGCCTCGGCATCGCGTCGGGGGAGCGGCATGAGATATGCCGGGGCTCGCACGCCGAGATAAACGCGATAGCGCAGGCCGCGGCGGCGGGTACCTCGACGGCCCGTTCATGGCTCTATTGCACGCACGAGCCGTGCATATACTGTACGAAGGCGCTGATCAACGCGGGCTGCGAAAAGGTTTTTTATCTGTACGAATACCCCGACGAGCTCGCGCGCGCGGTGATGGAGGAATCCGGAGTCGAGAGCGTCCGCGTGGACCCGTCGAAGCTGCCGGAGATTATTTTTCGCTGACCGTCGAATAACCGTAAACAAAGGTGTGTGGTATCTTGAGCATTACAATCTTAGTTGCCGACGACCATCCCCTTACGCGGGAGGGCATCAGGGGCTATCTTTCCAAAGAACCGGACTTTGAAGTCGTGGGGGAATATGAAGAGGGGGCGTCGGCCTGGAAGGGGATATGCGCGCTCAAGCCGCAGGTCGCTCTGCTCGACATTCGCATGCCCGGGCTCGACGGCATCGCGATAGCGCGCAGGATCAAAGAGGAGTCCCTGCCGACGGCGGCTTTGATGCTCACGTCGTACGACGCAAGCCAGTACGTCATAGCGGCTCTGCGCGCCGGAGCGCGCGGCTATCTGCTGAAGACCGCGCCGATGAAAATCGTCTCCGAGGCCATACACAGCGCCGCGCACGGCAGCGTCTACCTTGACAACGACGTCTCGAGCGTAGTCGAGGGCGGCCGGGACTTCGTCCCCGAGCAGCTCTCGTCGAGGGAGCGCGAGGTGCTGACGCTCGCGGCGAGGGGGCACTCCGGCAAAGAGATCGCGGAAAAGCTCTTCATCAGCGAGCGCACCGTGCAGGCGCATCTCGCTTCGATCTACGACAAGCTCGGTGCGAAGAACAAGACGGAAGCGATGCTCCTTTCGATAAAGTACGGCGTGGTTACGTTGGAGGAACTCCTCGATTAAATGAAGAAGCCCCCGATGCTGTACCGTTTCATCGCAGCGCTTCTAGCCCCCGCCGCGGCCGCCATCCTGCTTGCCGGAGTGGTCTATACGCAGTTCGGGAAGAGCATGGAGGCGAACGCGAATTATTACGTCGAGAATCTGGTCGACAGCATAGCGACGCGCATCGGGGCAAAGATATGGGACGCCGCGCCCAAGGGCGTCTACAGCCGCTTTCAGGAGGGCGACGTCCCAGCCGCTACGATAACCTCGGCGCTTTCCGACATCACGCAGCCGGGAATCTTCCTCGTCCGCCGCGGCGACGGCACCGTTCTTTACCGCTCCTTCACAGATAAAAGACTCTTAAACCTGCTTGAGAAAAAATTCCGCTCGCCGGTCCCTGCAAAGATCCGCGTCGGCCTGCTCAATTACTACACTGGCATGTGCTACCGCATCCCGTACGAAGACCTCTTCGTGATCGGCGCCGTCTCGTGGGAAAAACATTTCGGCTTCATGGTGCTGTTAGTGACGGTTTGGCCTTTCATAATGGGCGCGCTCGCCGTCGCGACGGTACTGATAATCTACACGCTCTACGACAAGCTCATACTCCCCTTGAGGGCGTTCGACAGAGAAATGTCGTCGCTGCGCCTCGGCTACGGCCTCACGCGGGAGCCGGCGGACTACTCCGTGCCGGAGATGCGGCATCTGCGCTCGGCTCTCGAACTGCTCGCGCAGTCGGAGATAGAAAAAGAAAATCTGTCGCTCGATTACGTCAGCGACATCATAAAGGTGCAGGAGGAGGAGCGCGAGAGAATCTCGCGCGAAATACACGACGGACCGCTGCAGTCCGTTACCGCGCTCGTCCAGCACCTCAGGCTCCTGTCGCTCGACCTCACCGACGAAGAGGCGGCGAAGAAGATCGCGAGCGCCGAGCGCATCGCCATGGCCGGCGTCAGTGAGCTGCGCGAGTTCTGCAACAACCTTACGCCGCCGTGGCTCGACCTGGGCCTTCCGCAATCGCTCGACGAGCTCTGCAACAGGATGTCCGCGCAGTACGGCGTCGAAATAGATTTGGACGCCGGGAACTGCGGCGGCGACCTCCCGCCGCCCCTCTGCCTCTCCTTTTACAGGGTGGCGCAGGAGGCTATAAGCAACTCCGTCAACCACGGGAAGGCGACGGCGATATCGCTGCGCCTCGAAGCCGGGGAGGGCGTGCTCGCGATGCGCGTCGAGGACAACGGCACTGGGTTCGAGATGCCCGGCGACATCAAGGAGCTGCGCGTCAAAGGGCACCGCGGCATCTCCAATATGAAGGAGAGGATGCGCCTCGTAGGAGGCACTCTGGAAATCAAGTCGTCTTTCGGAATCGGCACAATTATAAGTTGTGAAGTTCCGCTTCAGAATGTAAAATAGTACAGGGCGCTGGAGCGCCGCCGCGCTTTGCGCGAACGAAACATCATATATTCGGATTCTCGAAAGGTGGGGGCCCCTCGGGCGTTGTGATGAAATTAAGGATATTGGGCGCGGCAGGCGAAGTAACCGGCTCCAATTACATGATAGAGACAAAGAATTACAAGGTCCTCGTCGACTGCGGCACGCATCAGGGGCGCGACGAAGAGAAACACGCCGGCGAGGATTTCACATACGATCCGTCGGATATAGACGCGCTGCTTTTGACCCACGCGCACATCGACCACAGCGGTAGGATACCGCTGCTCGTAAAAGAAGGTTTCAAAGGAAAAGTTTACTGTACGAACGCCACGTCCGAGCTCGTCGAGATACTTCTGCGCGACTCGGCTCATCTGATGCGCGAGGATGCGGAGTGGCGCACGCGCAAAAACGCGCGCCGCGGGCTGCCTCCCGTCGAGCCTATCTATGGCGAAAAGGACGTCGAGGATATGCTGACGCACCGCCAGCCGCTCCCATACGACGAAGTAGTCGACATCCTCCCCGGACTTTCGGTGCGCTTCCGCGAGGCGGGGCATATATTGGGAAGTTCGATAATTGAAGCGTGGATATCCGAGGAGGAGGGACAGAAGCCCGTCAAAGTGGTCTTTTCGGGCGACCTCGGGCAGCTCGACGGCGTTATAGAGAAGCCGCCGACCGTCATCGACGAGGCGGACTTCGTGCTCATCGAATCCACCTACGGCGACAGAATGCACAAGTCGCTCGCCGACACGCGCGCCGAGTTCCAGAGCGCTATGGAGGAGGCGATACGCTCGGGCGGAAAGGTGCTCGTGCCGACCTTCGTGGTAGACCGCGCGCAGAGGATGCTCTACGAGTTCAAGCTTCTCCAGAAGAAGCTGCCCGGCCTCCGGATGCCGCCCATTTATCTCGACTCGCCCATGGGAGTCAGGACGACCGAGATATATTCGAAATACAAGCATCTGCTCTCGCGCGAGCTGAAAGAGCTGCTCGCAGCCGGCGAAGACCCCTTCGAGCCCGACGGCTTCCGCTTCGTGCGCACCGCCGAAGAATCGCGCGCGATAAACGACGTGAACGAGGCCATAGTCTTAGCCGGAAGCGGCATGTGCTCCGGAGGGCGCATCATGCACCATTTGAAGCACAGCCTGTACAGAAGGGACACGCAGGTCTTCTTCGTCGGCTATCAGGCCCACGGCACGCTCGGACGACGCCTCGTCGACGGAGCGAAGACGGTGAGGATCATGGGCGAGGAGGTGGCGGTCAACGCGGCCTTCCGCACGCTGAACGGCTTTTCAGCGCACGCCGACCAGGACGACCTGCTGAAATGGGCCGGGCATTTCCCGCGGAAGGCGCAGTTCGTCGTAGTGCACGGCGAGCCTAAATCTTCCGAGGCCCTCGCGCAGTGTCTCGCGTACGAGGGTTACTTCGCGCGGGTGCCGGCCTTCGGCGACGAGATAGATCTGAGCTCCAGGGCGCCGGAAGACGCCAGGTGCCCCGTTATTTCACACCGTATGCGCGACCGCGTCGACATCTATCCGCAGGACGTGGAGGACGCCCTCAACGATATCGCCTCCTGCATGGAGGATATGAAAGAGGGCGTGATAAGCAACGCAAAACGGTACAAGGAGACCATGCCGCTGCTGATATCCGCCCGCGTGCTGCTCGAGGCCGCCGCTGCGCTGAGCGACGGCAGGCTGGCGTACAAAGAAAGGACCCCGGCAAAATAAAAGCCGCGGCGACAGGGGATAAAGGATGGGAAGTCAGATGGTGAAAAAGGCCGTAATTGCCGCAGTATGCGTGTGCTGCGCTGCGGCGCTTCTGCTTTTCATATTTTTCGGCCCGGGCTCGAAGGGCATCATGACGATGCTGCCGAAGCCGGACGAAAGGGAAATGTATTTGATAGCCGAGACGACGGGCGGTTGTCCCGAGCTCGTCGTCTCGCTTTTCAGCGAATCCTTCGGTGCGGAAGGCAGAAGCATGTCGGCCGAAAGCGCGCTGCTGGCTGCCGCGGCCGCGGCCGAGGAGGCGGCGCTGCTCGTCGAGAAAAATGAGGGCGACGGATATCGTCTCTGCGCGTCGCTGCACTTTTCCTCCGCCGAAACTTCGTCGCTGAAGAAGGGCAGGCTCGGCGCCGAGCTCGGCAAGATATTCAAAAGCGCCTCGATACGTGAGGGCGGGGCTGAGGGAGTTTTCGCGATAGAATCGGCCGCGTTCGGCGAGCCGCTGTTCTATAAGGTAAGCGGAAGATACACCGCGATGGCGGCCGACGCGGCCGCCTTGCGCCGCATGGAAGAGGCGTCGAAGCGCAGCTCCGCGAACCTCGGCGGCAAGAAATGGAGCGTGGAGAGAGGATGGCCCGCGCATATCGAAATATGCGACGGCGGCGCGATCACCGCGAACGCGAAGGAAAAATTCCCGGTGACGCTCGAAGCCGCATGGCGCGGCGCCGACGCAGAAGAGGCTTCCCCCGCCGAAGGCGAGGCGCGCTGGGCCTTCGTCAACCTCGGCAAGCCCGCCGAGCTGTGGCTTTCGCGCTCCCTCAAGGCCGAAAAATGGGAGACGGGAAACTATCTGATACCGGAGCCGCTCCTCTTCTCCGCCGGTATAAACCTGCCGGAGCCGAAGGGGAAATATAAAGACTGGCCCTTCCCGCTTTCGTCGCTCGGAGAGATAGCGGAGAACATAGGGCTCAGCGACTCTCAGGCGAGAGAAATCCTCGGGGGGCAGACCGTCTTTTCGCTCGGAGGGCAGAATAGGATATTGTGGTTCTCGCTGCCTGGCTTCCTCGTCGAATTCACCGGACGTCCCGCGCTGATGAGGGAACTCGTCGAAAAATTCTGGGAGAATCTCTTCTTCGGCGCGGAGCCGAAGCCTATGGCCGGCTTTGAGGCAGGCGGCTCGGCTAATCTGCCCTTCTCGGCGGTGGGAGCCGCGCGCGGGGGTGTAGCGGCGCTCGGCCTCGCGACGCCGCAGTCGCTTGAGGGCGGAGCCAAGACCCTCGGCAGATATCTTAAGGACGGCGAAGAGGCGATAGGCTGGGCGATAGCCGACCTGCCGCGCATCGGCGCCGCGCTCTCCGATATGACCAAGATGAGCAGCTTCCTCGAAGAGGAGGCTTACGAGGATGAAGATTTTTCCGATTTTGAAAGCGGAGGCGTCCCCGGCATGCTTCAGCCGGATATAACGACGACCCCTTTTGATCAAGAGATAGCTGACTCCTTCGGAAACGTCCTCAAACGCATGGGGCGCATATTCATAGTATGGGAAAAACCCCTCTCCGGCAGGCTGCTGTGGTACAGCTCGCAGAAGTCGGCAAATTAAACCTGGAGGTTTTCATATGTACACAAACGCACTGAAAGTGCTGCGCGAGCGCGGCTTTATCGAGTGGAGCAGCCACGGCGAAGAGCTTGAGAAGCACTTCGCCGAAAATATGGTCACGGGCTACGTCGGCTTCGACCCAAGCGCCGACAGCCTGCACGTCGGCAACCTCGTCGCGATAATGGGGCTCGCGTGGCTGCAGCGCCTCGGACACCGGCCGATCGCGCTGGCCGGCGGCGGCACGGGCAGGATAGGCGATCCCTCCGGCAAGAGCGCCGAGCGCAATCTGCTAGCCGAGGATCAGATTCTGCACAACGTCGGATGCATAGCGGCACAGCTGAGGCACTTCCTCGACTTCAACTGCGGCGAGAACAGCGCGCTGCTGCTGAACAACAACGACTGGCTCAAAAAGCTGAATTATATAGAATTCCTGCGCGACATCGGCAAATTCTTCTCCGTCAGCTTCCTCGTCAACCGGGAATACGTGCGCGCGCGCGTGCTCGACCCCGACAAGTCGATAACCTACACCGAGCTCTCCTACATACTGCTGCAGGCCTTCGACTTCGACCACCTCTACGGAGGATACGGCTGTACGCTTCAGATGGGCGGCAACGACCAGCAGGTCAACATCATCGCCGGCATGGAACTGGCGCGCAAGAAATCCGGCGGGCAATGCTACGGCATGACCTTCCCGCTGCTGCTCAACGCGCAGGGGCAGAAATTCGGGAAATCCGAAAGCGGGGCCGTCTACCTATCGCCCGAGCGCACGAGCGTCTACAAATTTTATCAGTTCTGGATCAACGTCGACGACAGAGATCTGGAGAAGCTCTACAAGCTCTTCACCTTCCGAGGGCTCGGCGAGATAAAGGCTCTGCTCGCGGAGCACGAAAAAGCGCCGCATCTGCGCGCGGCTCAGAAGGAGCTGGCGTGGGAGATGACCTGCCGCGTGCACGGCGAAGAGGCGGCGGCGCGCGCTAAGGCCGCGAGCGCGGTGCTCTTCGGCGAAACTAAGATAAAGGACGCCCCCGCCGAGGCGCTGGAAACGCTCTCCGCCGAAATAGCCTGCACCGAGACCGAACTCTCCGACGACAAGACCGTCGCCGACTACCTCGTCCAGTGCGGCGCGAGCGAGTCGAAGGGCGACGCGAAGAAAAAGATCAAGGCCGGCGGCGCGTACCTGAACGGCGAAAAGCTGACCGACGCCTTCCGCAGGCTCACGGAGGAGGACCTTCTTGCCGGGCGCTTCGTGCAGCTCAACATAGGCAAAAAGGACTTCCGCCTGCTCAAAATAAAATAATCCGTTTTTTTGAGGCTTGGGAGAGAGAGGAAAGCGTTCCTCTCTCTTCTTGTCGTAGAGGGGATTTAAAAATCTTGAAAAAGAGCGAAAAGGAAAAAACTGCCGAAAAAAAGACGGGCGCGAAGGTGCGCGCCTGCATGGCCTTTGCGAAAAGCATACGCCCTGGGTGGCGCGCGGACGCGCTCGCCGGCCTGCTTATATTCATCCTGAAGCTGCTCGGCGTACGCAAGAAAATCGCGCTGGACAACATAGCGCTCTGCCTGCCGGAAAAAACTTGCGAAGAGCGCAGAAAAATCCTCGCGGAATCCTACGAGAGCATGGTGTGGACCGGCGTCGAAATGCTCGCGTGGCAGCGGGACGCGTCGCTGTTGGACAGGATGCTCGTCGAGATCAGCGGGCGCGAATACATCGACGAAGCGCTCGCCGCTGGGCGCGGCGCGATAATAATCTCCGCCCACATCGGGAGCTGGGAGTACGCCGCGGCGTGGCTGGCGCGTCACTATCCCTTCTACGGCGTGGTGCGGCATTCCGACAGCCCCTTCCAGCGCGAGCTGATCGAAGAAATGCGCGAGACCTCTGGCCTTATGACCATATCGAAGGACGCGTCGATGAAGCGCGTCATAACCGTGCTGCGTAAAAACGGAGTCTTCGGCCTGCTCGCCGACCAGCACGGAGGCGACGAAGGACTCCTCGTTCCCTTCTTCGGGCGGCTCACGCGCACGCCGGCCGGCCCCGCCGCTTTCTCCGTGCTGGCCGGGGCTCCGATGATTCCGTTTATGGCGCGGCGCCTGGAACCCTTTAAATTTTCGATAACTGTGTCGCCGCCGATGCCGCGCCCGGACAAGAATCTCTCAAGAGACGAAGCGATAGCCGACCTGACGGCTCGAATGAACCGTGAATTCGAAAAGATGATAATCGAAAACCCGGGGCAGTGGCTCTGGCAGCACAGGAGATTCAGAAAAGAAGACGAAGAATAGCGCGGCAGGCGGCGTGCGCCGCTTTTATACCCCTATCCTCCGTCGAAGGTTCTCTTTTTTGTGCTCTTTTCCCTCCGCCACGGCCTTATGAAGCTGTAGCGGCGCTGAGGCGTCGGCTGTGCGGTGGAGGAGCCTATCCATTTGTTGAGCTCTTTCGCGCTCACCGCCGATTCCTTTTTCAGCTTCATCGTCGGGTCCGCCTCCATTATCTTCTGCGCGCGCAGCAGGTCCCTCTGCTTCGGGCAGTCCTCGAGCCGGACGCCCTTTTTGTTTTTCATCTTCGTTATGTAACTTTCGAGCGTCCACAGGTCGTCGCAAGAGAGCTCGTCCGGCAGCTGCGGCTCTGGGAAGGCCGGAGTCTGCGAAAAGTCCGCGAGCTCCTTGAAGGAATCTATCGAAAGGGCGCGCGCCATCTCCATAGCGAGCATCGCGCAGCCCTGCGCGTCGCTGCCGGCGTGGTGCGGCAGCAGCTCGATGCCGTAAAGGGCGCAGAGCGCCTCGAGGTTGTATTTGTTGTTTTCGTCGTGGATGTCCGCGCGCTGCGCCAGCTCGAGCGTGCAGAGGTGCCCGTAGCTCCTGTATTCGTATCTTATGCCGTAGCACCGGAGCGCCGCGTCGAGCGTCAGCGCGTCGTCGCGGAAGCTGTGGGCGACGAGCGCCCGCCCCTCTATATCCGGGAATATCGCCTTCCAAACCCTATCGAAAGTCGGCGCGCCGCGCACGTCCTCATAGGTTATGCCGTGGATTTGCACCGCGTTTCTCTGGAAATAGAAAGCCTTTTTCGGAGGCCTGACGAAATATTCGTAGGACCTGACGATCCTGCCGCGCTCAACGACGCAGAGTCCGAGCTGGCAGATCGAGCTCTGCGCGTTGTTGGCCCTTTCGAAGTCTATCGCGGTGAAGGTGAAGTCGTCGCACCGCGGCAAGTATTTGCGGACCGTGATGATCATGCGCGGCTTTCCTCCTCTCCGCTGGGCAGGCTCTCGACGACGTAGGGAGCCGTTACCGAGCTTTTGCAGGCCGGCATTTCCGACGGGAGGCCGGAGAATATTATCTCTCCGCCGGAGCGTCCGCCGCCGGGCCCGAGCTCTATTATATAGTCCGCTTCCTTCATTATATCCACGCTGTGCTCCACGAGGAAGAGCGTGTTTCCCGCGTCGGTCAGCTCGTTGAAGAGCTTGAGCAGCGTCTTTATATCGCCTAAGTGCAGCCCATCGGTCGGTTCGTCGAGTATGAATACCGAGCCGCGCTCGGCCAGGTGAGACGCTAACTTCACGCGCTGCAGCTCGCCGCCGGAGAGGGTCGTCATCGACTGGTTCAGGTGAAGGTAGCCGAGGCCGACGCGCCGAAGCGAAGTCAGCTTCGCGCAGAGCGGCCTGCCGCCGAAGAAGGCCGACGCCTCGTCGACAGTCATATCCATCACTTCGGCGATGTTTTTGCCGTTATAGGAGAAAGCGAGCGCCTCCTTAGAGTAGCGCTTGCCGCCGCAGAGGTCGCAGAGGGATTCTATCTCGTCCATGAAGTGCATGCCGGAAACGACCACGCCCGAGCCGCCGCATGCGGGGCAGGCCCCCTTAGAGTTGAAGCTGAACCAGGCGGCGCTCGTCTTGTTCGCCGCTGCGAAGATCGCGCGTATCTCGTCCGCTATGTCGAGATACGTCGCCGGCGTCGAGCGTAGGTTTATGCCGATGTTTTTCTGCCCGATGAAGACCGTCTCCTCCGCGAACTGCCTGCGGAAAGATTCCATCAGCGACGACTTGCCGGAGCCCGCGACCCCGGCGATCACCGTCATCACGCCGAAGGGCAGCTTGAGCGAGACGTTTTTCAAATTGTGCAGCGACGTCGGGGCGAGCGCGAACCAGCCCGTCGGCTTGCGCAGCGCTTTCTTGAACGGGGTTTTCCTTTTCAGCATTCTGCCGGTGAGGCTGCCGCAGGCGAGCAGCCCGTCGTAGCCGCCCTCGAATACTATCTTTCCGCCCTCCGCTCCGGCGCCAGGCCCCATGTCTACGATGTGGTCCGCAAGCTTTATCACCTCGCGGTGGTGCTCGACTATCAGCACCGTGTTGCCGTGGTCGCGCAGCGCGCAGAGAGAATCTTTCAGCAGGCTGATGTCCTTCGGGTGCAGCCCTACTGAGGGCTCGTCGAGGACGTAGGCCATGTCCGTGAGGGCCGAGTTGATGTATTTCGCGATTTTTATGCGCTGCGCCTCGCCGCCGGAAAGAGTGCCGGTCGCGCGCGAGAGGGAAAGGTAGCCGAGCCCGATCTGCACGAGCGCGCCGAGCCTGCGCGACAGCTCGCGCTTTATGTCCGCGGCCATCGGGTCCGTTATCCCCGCGACGAACTCCAGCGCCTCGGGGATGGGCATAGCCGTGACGTCGGCGATGTTCCTGCCGTTGATCAGGCAGCTGCGCACCTTCTCGTTGACGCGCGAGCCGCGGCACTCCGGGCACTCGTAGCTCGTCACCATCTTGTCCAAGATACGGGCGAAGCGCTCCCCCTCCTTCGTTGCGATGACGCTCCTGTACATGCGCGGGTAGAGCCCCTCGAACTTAGCGGACTTCGGCCAGTTCGGCGGCGGGTTTTTCAGCCTTATCTGCGGCGAGTAGAGGAAGAGCTGCAGCTCCTCCGGCGAATAATCCTTTATCTTTTTGTCGAGGTCGAAGAGCCCGCTGTAGGCGTAGCGCTTCCAGCGCCAGAGCCCGCGCCCGAACGCGGGGAAGTGGATCGCGTCTTCGTCGTTGAGGCTCTTGTCGAAGTCGACGAGCTTGTGGATGTCTAAGTCGTTCACTATGCCTACCCCGCCGCAGCGCGGGCACTTCCCCGATGGGTGGTTGAACGAAAAAATGTCGGAGTAGCCTATGAACGGCCTGCCTACGCGCGAGAAGAGCAGGCGCAGGATGGAATAAATGTCCGTGTAGGTGCCGACGGTCGAGCGGGTGTTCGGCGCCGGCTTCTTCTGATCTATGATGATCGTCACGGGGAGATTTTCTATGAGCTCGACCTCCGGCCTGCCGTACTTCGGCAGGAACTGCTGTACGAAGCTCGGAAAGGTCTCGTTCAGCTCGCGCCGCGATTCCGCCGCTATCGTGTCGAGGCAGAGCGACGATTTTCCCGAGCCGGATACTCCTGTGAAAACGGTTATGACTTTTTTTGGTATTTTGAGAGAGACGTTCTTTAAATTATTTTCGTATGCGTTCGTTATTTCGATAAATCCGCGTTCCATTTCTCATTCACTCCGACCTGCACCGCACGATTTTTTTCGTTCGGCTATTGACATTGACCGCGTAAAATGTTCAAATATTCACAAAGGCTCGCATGCCTTCATTACAACAACATAACATAACTCCTGAGGGGGAAATTGACAATATGAAAATATTAGCGTTAATGGGCAGTCCTCGTCTGCGCGGCAACACCGCGATACTGCTGTCGCAATTTATCAACGGCGCCCGCGCCGCCGGCGGAGAAGCGGAAGTCGTAAACCTACAGGAGGAAAACATCCATCCCTGCGACGCGTGCGACATTTGCGAGTGCGGCGACAAAGATTTCTGCGTCCACAACGACTCCATGCGCGAGCTGATGAAAAAAGTCGGCGAAGCCGACGCCTTCGTGCTCGCGACGCCGGTATGGTGGACCGGCGCGTCGTCGCTGACGAAAATTTTTCTTGACCGGCTCTACGGCTACAACACGCGCAAATTCTTCGGCGGCAAGGGCATATATCTGATCACGACCTTCGTCGACAATCGCAGATTCGAGCACCCGCTCCCCGGCGCCGACATCGTAGGCTACGCCATCCAGAGCGTTTCGGACTTCACCGGCATGGAATTCCTCGGGCATCTGCGCTCCGCCATCTCCGGCTGCGTGCTCGACGATACGAAGATACTGGACAAAGCGTTCCTCGAAGGAAAGAATTTCGTTAAAGTCCTAAGTCACGCAAAGTAAAAAAGAAACGAACGCAAAACGGCGAAGCCGCGCGCTAAATCTGAGTGCGCGGCTTCGTGCGTCTTACGAATCCGACAGTCCGGCTTTTCTCTTTTTCGCCGCTGAATGCGGGCGTTAAAGCTGTGGTGACGAAAAGCGGCAAAATCGTGTCCTTTCATGAAATTCGCCTGCTTTGTTTCTCTGCTCGCATCGGCATAGCATAAGTTCACGTCCTTCCCGTATTGCCGTTTAAAAATGCACTTTCTTCAATACGGAAATTTGCCTTTACGCGCCCGCCAAAATGCCGCAGACAACTGCAAAAGCGCCGTACCGCGCCGCATTTACCCGTCCATTTTGTGATTTTAGCCGTGATGTTAAAATATTAAGTGAAAATGTTCCTATTTTTTAATCTCTCGGATAAAAACGGATACAGTACTTTATGATATAATGCCTAATATATAACAGTTCCATTTTACCGGCCTCGGCCGGAAACCAGAAAAAGGTGTGATGCTCAGATGAAAAAACTCGCAACGCTGATACTCCTTATCACAATAGCCGCCGTCGCGGCGGCCCCGGCCGCAGCGGCCCCGGCTCCGCAAAAAGACTGGCCGGCCCAGCTCAAGTTCATGGCAGGCCCTCCCGGCGGCAACTGGTTCGCGCTCGGCAGCGCGATGGCGGACATGTGGTCTAAGAACACGATCTCGGTTACGAGCAGCACCGGCGGCGGCGTTTCCAACATAATCAACGCCAACGGCCATAAGGGCGACTTCGGTTTCTCGGTCACCTCGCTCCTGGGAGCGGCCATCAAGGGCGAACAGGACTTTATGGGGCGCCCGGCGAAGAACGCCGCGATACTCGCCAACCTTTATACCCAGTACACCTACTTCATTATGCGCAAAGACTTCGCCGAGAAGAACAAGATAACCAAACTCGGCGACATCTTCGAGAAGAAGATCCCCGTCAAGATGGCTACGCTGAAGCCCGGCACCTCTTCGGAGTTCGTCGTCAAGTCGCTCTTTGTTAAGGGTTACGGCGTTACCTATAACGACATCAAGAAGATGGGCGGCTCGATGGAATTCGCCTCCTATGAGGGCGGCGCGGACCTCATCGCCGACGGACACATCGACCTCTTCATCTTCTCGGTCGGCAGGGTCGCCTCGATCGTCATGAACATCGAGAGCAAGGCCGACATCGTCTGCCTCCCGGTAGACGACGGCGCGCTTAAGGCGCTCTCCGACGCCTACGGCACGGTCGCCTTCACGATCGAGCCCGGTATCTACAAGAGCGTGAAGAAGCCCGTCAAGACCGTAGGCGACTACACCTGCATCGTAGTGCGCGACGACATCCCCGATTCGCTCGCCTACGACCTCTGCAAGGCCCTCTGGGAAAACAAGGCCAGTCTTGCGAAAGCCGTCAAGGACATCGACGAGCTGACGCCGCAGATCGCTGTGCCGGACGGAGTGCCGACGCAGGCCGGCGCGTTGAAGTATTGGAAAGAGCTGCAGGCCAAGACGAAGAAGTAACGCCGCTGCGCGAGATTTTTTAGAAGCAGAGGAGAACCTTCCTCTGCTTCTCTCACTTATCGACTGTCAAGCGGCGGCTCTACGGCGTCATTTGATTCTGACGCCGGAGCGTCCGTCCCGTTTTATGCCAGGAGTGTGTGTAAATGCGAAAATTAAGCGGATCAAGTCATAAATTTATGTACGTATATTTTGTGGTGATCGGCCTCTTTCACCTCTATACCTCCGTATTCGGAGCCTATGAATCATACTTGCAGAAAAATATCCATCTCGGGCTGGTGCTCCCGACGGCCTTCTTTTTATTCCCGATGTTCAAAAAAGCGCCCATGGACCGCGTGCCCCTCTATGACTGGGCGCTCGGGGCCTTATCCGCGATCCCCTCGCTCTACGCGATCGTCAACTATGACAGCATCGTGATGCGCATCCAGCAGGTCGATCCTCTGACCGCCGCCCAGTTCTGGTGCGGCATACTGCTATTCGTGCTGCTGCTCGAAGGTACGCGCCGCGTCGTCGGGCTGCCGCTGACGCTGATCGCCTTCCTTTTCGCCGCTTATATGTACTTCGGTCAGTCGCTGCCCGGCATAATGAAGGGGCTGTCGTTCTCTATGTCCGAAGTCGTTGAGCAGATATACCTGACCGACGAAGGAGTCTTCTCGATGCCGCTGGGCGTCTCCGCGACGCTCGTCGCCGCCTTCCTCATCTTCGGCGGCTTCCTTGAAAAATGCGGCACGGGCCCGTACTTCATGGAAGTCGCTCAGGCCTTCACCGGCACAGCGCCGGGCGGCCCCGCCAACATCGCGGTCATGAGCTCCTGCCTCTTCGGCTCGATATCGGGCTCCGCGGTCGCCAACGTCTACGGCACCGGCACATTCACGATACCTCTTATGAAAAAGATCGGCTATCCGCCGCACTTCGCCGGCGCGGTCGAAGCGGTGGCCAGCTCCGGCGGGCAGATAATGCCGCCCGTCATGGGTGCCGGCGCCTTCCTCATGGCTTCCTTCCTCGGCGTGCCCTTCACTAAAATAATCGTCGCCGCCATCACGCCGGCGATGATCTACTACGCGGCCGTCTTCCTCATGATTCGCCTCGAAGCTATGAAGCGCGGACTTAAGGGGCTTGCGCCCGAGGATCTTCCCGACAAAAAGCAGGTGCTGAAAAAAGCGTATCTCTTCCTGCCGATCATCGCGCTCGTCTACTTCCTATTCGTCGGGATGACGCCGATGCGCGCCGCCGCGATAGGCGTCCTCGTCTCGTGGCTCGTTTCGCTTCCGCAGCCCGACAAGCGTATGGGGCCGCGTGCGGTCGTCGACGCTATCTACAACGGCGTTAAAAACGTCACGCTCGTCTGCGTGGCCTGCGCTACGGCCGGCATAGTGCTCGCCTCCGTCTCGCTGACGGGAGTCGGAGTCAAGCTCGTCGGTCTCGTGCTCGCCTTTACGAGCGGGCTGCCGTTGCTCGCGCTCTTCCTCGTCATGATCGTTTCGCTCATCCTCGGCATGGGGCTGCCGACGACGGGCGCGTACATCCTCGCCTCCGCGCTCGGCGTCCCTATCCTCACGAAGCTCGGATTCCCGGCAATATCAGCGCATATGTTCGTCTTCTACTACGCGATAATATCTAACATCACGCCGCCCGTCGCGCTCGCCGCGTACGCCGCGGCGTCCATAGCTGGCTCCGACCCGAACAGGACTGGCTTCGAAGCCTGCCGTCTCGGCTTCCTCGCGTTCGTCACGCCCTTCGCCTTCTGCTACGATCCGGGCATACTGCTGCAGGGCACGCTGCCGGAGAACCTCTTCGGCATACTCGCCTGCTGCGTCGCCTGCTTAGGCTTCGGCTTCGCGATGATGGGCTACCTGAACCGCGCGCTGAAGCCTTGGGAGAGGCTGCTCTTCGTCCTCTTCGCGGTCATGGGTCTCTGCCCCGACCGCCTGATAACGTCGATAGGTGCGGCCGGGGTCGTAGCGGCGTGGGTATTCTTCGCAAAGACGGGAAAGAAAAACGTACAGCCCCCTGCGGCGGCTTAGCCGGAAGCGCCGTAAGCGTTATAAAGAAAGAGGGTCTTCGGGCCCTCTTTTTAGTATGTTTTTATTTCAACAGGTCCGCGTCGTCTCGTGTTCCGCCTCGTGGTATGGCTTTCCCCTCCCATACATTTGCTTTAAGAAACGCTTCGGCGCATCCATTTAATTGCGCGCTCTGCGCCCCAATAAACAGCTTTGAAGGGGTTCGTCATCATTCAACATCAGGGAGCGTCCGCGTTAAGAAAGATATGTCTCCTTCAGGAAGTTACAGGAGCCGCGCGCCGGGACCATCGCCGCTCAATCGTTGACACGATGTAACGATGTGCTCGGATACCCTGTCAACGACGGACGCGCCGCCTTATTAACGATATTGAACAGCTGCGGGTGGCAAGTGTGTGCATTTTATAACGATATGGTGCATATGCCGCTGCGCTTCGCCGTCCGCGGCTCTATTTCTGTGAGATCCCATCCAGCTAAGCCGGCGTTTTGTCAGTAGGGTGCGCTGATATTTTTGAGGGTCTAAAAGATATATATTTCCCGGTTATACTTTCAGGATTCAAAGCAATTTCCTCCGGCGTCCCGCAAGCGACTATCCTGCCTCCATCTTCGCCCCCACCAGGTCCAATATCGATGATATAGTCCGCATTCCTGATTACGTCAAGGTCGTGTTCAATAACGACTACCGTTGCGCCATTGTCTATCAGGGTTTGGAATACACCCAGCAGAGATTTTACGTCTAAGGGATGAAGCCCGATGGTAGGCTCGTCGAAAACAAACATGGAGTCCGCCTGCGCCCTTCCCATTTCACTGGCAAGCTTTAGGCGCTGAGCTTCCCCTCCGGAAAGGCTCGGCGTTTCTTCGCCTACGGTAAGGTAACCAAGTCCCAGACTTTGCAGGACCGACAGACGCCCATACACATTCTTCATATCCTTACAGAAAGAGAGTGCGGTATTCACATCCATATCCATGATCTCAGGAAGAGAACGGGATTCACCAACTTTGTTCGTGTACTTTACTCTATATGCGTCCCGTCCGTACCTTGAGCCCCTGCACTCCGGGCATGGGACATCTACGTCCGGCAAAAATTGCACATCCAAACTGATAGAACCAGTCCCGTCACAGGTCGGGCATCGCAGATTTCCCGTGTTATATGAAAAGTCGCCGGCCTTAAAGCCATGTTCTTTCGCGCTCTTTGTGCGGGCAAATATCTTTCTCAGCTCGTCATGGACATTTGCATATGTGGCTATCGTGGAACGGACATTGATTCCGATAGGCGCTGCGTCGATCAGCTTGATGTGTCTGATTCCTCCTGCGTCCAGCGAACGGACGTGTTCAGGAAGCGCTTTTTCAGAGATCATCGCCTCCAATCCGGGCACAAGGCTTTCTAAAATCATCGTGGTTTTTCCCGAACCGGATACGCCCGTGACGACGGTCAACCTCCCCTTTGGAATATCCACTTCAAGAGGTTTTACAGTATGGATATCAGATGTGGACATATGGATCCTTCCATATGAGAAAAGCCCGCATCGCCCTGCTCTTTTTCGCATATCGGATTCTGCATTCCCAGAAAGAAACGGGCCGATCTGTGAAACTTTATTGTCAATGATATCCTTGATCGTACCTTCTGCGATGACATTTCCACCTCCCGCGCCTGCCTCGGGGCCCATCTCAATGATCCAGTCGGCTTCCTTCAAGATCTGTGTATCATGGTCCACTAAAAGCACGGAATTACCATCCGCGATCAGGTCATGCATAACTCCGTTCAGCCCCACGATATTGGATGGGTGCAGACCGATGGATGGTTCATCCAACACGTACAATACACCGGTTGTTCTGTTCCGCACAGCACGGGCAAGCTGCATCCTCTGACGCTCCCCCGTCGACAGAGTGGACGCCGCACGGTCAAGCGTCAGATAGGAAAGCCCAAGGTCCATGAGACGTTCCGCGACCGTCTGAAAAGCTTCACAAATGCTCTCTGCCATAGGCCGCATTTCGGAAGGTACAGAATCCGGCACACCGGGCACCCATTCCACCAGCTCCTTCAATGTCATTGTGCAGGCTTCATCCAAAGATATTCCGCGGAGTTTCGGCGCTCTGGCCTTTTCTGAAAGTCTCGTCCCTCCGCAGTCCGGGCAGACTCCGGTTCTGAGGAATTTCTCGACGCGCTTCATTCCCTTTTCGTCTTTTACCTTTGAAAGCGCGTTTTCCACAGTGTAGATGGCGTTGAAATATGTAAAGTCCATTTCTCCCGACGCGCCGCTTGTCTGATTCTGGTAGATCATATGTTTCTTGATTGCCGGGCCGTGGAAAACGATATCCCGCTCTTTTCCAGTCAGCTCCCGGAAAGGCACGTCAGTCCTTACGCCAAGATCCCTGGCAATATCCTTCATCAGACTCCACATCAGAGTCTGCCACGGAAGGACCGCGCCTTCATCTATGGAAAGAGATTCGTCCGGCACCAGCGTGGACTCATCCACCACATTTACAAAACCGGTGCCTTCACAGGTCGGACATGCTCCTGAACTGTTGAACGCCAATTCTTCCGCACCGGGGCCGAAAAATCTCACGCCGCATTCAGGGCAGATGATTTCTCTCTCTGCCGCTACATCCATCGACGGCGGACAATAGTGTCCGTTGGGGCATCGGTGGCTGCCAAGCCTTGAATACATGAGGCGCAGGCTGTTTAGCAGCTCTGTTCCCGTGCCGAAGGTGGAACGGATGCCGGGCACGCCCGGCCTCTGGTGCAATGCAAGTGACGCCGGGACATAAAGCAGCTCTTCCACATCTGCTTTCGCCGCCTGCGTCATGCGCCTTCTCGTGTATGTCGATAAAGCGTCCAGATAGCGTCTCGACCCTTCGGCATACAAAACGCCCAGAGCGAGCGAAGACTTACCGGAGCCGGACACTCCGGCAATTCCTACGATCTTGTTCAGCGGTATATCCACATCGATATTTTTCAGATTGTGTACCCGCGCTCCGCGAACCTGAATCTTTTTCGGCGCCCCCGTCTCATCGTTCATAATGCGCATCTTCTTCCGTGTATTCCTCGTATGTCATATCTTTATTCATGAGAAGCTGTAGCCCTTTCAAAAAATTTTTTTGCTTGAGAGCTTGAGAGGCCGCATAAACAGCCATTACTGCGGATTATCTTACTATTTAAGATAATCCTGCAATTTTATTTTCAGCGCAAATATAATAACCTTACAATCAGCTGTCAAGTGTGGCGTATCGGCGCGCGGCGAAAGCCAAACGCAAGCAGCGGCGAGAACATCCGCAGAGAAAAGAAGGCTGTTCCGGCGGGCGGGCGTAAGCATCGCGGAGGTGGTCGCGGCGTACGGCTCAGCAAGCGGCGGCAGTAAGGATAAGCTGGCCGAAACGCCGACCGCCCTCCAAAGCGTCGGCGGTCTCTTTTTTATCGCGGCCGTACCGTCATTCGGTTTGTCGAGAGAAGGCCTCGCCGCAGCCCAGCCGCATATCCCGCGGTTATGGCCTTCGCTTATATGGCGTTCCCCTACAGTTTCAGCGTCTGCCGCGGAAGAGGTGATTTGGCCGTTCTTTCATATTTTTTAGATATTCGTACTGCGCGGCGCCGGCGCCGCGTGCCGTTATCTTTCTATCTTCCGTTTACCATCCTCGCGCCGGCTGCCCTTGCCTGTTCCAGCTTCTCAGGGAATACTGAATTGTGTCGTTCGGCCTTTGCTTCCGGGTCAAACATCGTCCAATCATATTTAGAGTAATCGCTGACTTGTTTGGTATCTCCGGCGAACAGGGATTCCGTAGGGCCGATGAAGCGGCTGAGCGTTCCCTGGTATTGCTCTGCAAGATGGCGGTAATATCCGCCCGGCTCGTAGGCCTCGTCCGGCGCATTACTGGCCATAATGAAGAGGACGGGGATCCGGCGGTCGTTGTAGCTGAAGAATTCAGTTTTATAGGTGATGTACTGAAAAATCAGCCGCTCGTAAAGCGCGCGGAACGCCGCCGTCGTTTCGCCCAGATAGTTTGGTGCGCCCAGAATCAATCCATCCGCCGCACGAATTTTTTCGAGCACCGCTGTGAGATCGTCCCGGCAGACGCAATGTCCGTAATGTTTTTCAGTCTTGCATCCGAAGCAGGAAATACAGCCGGAATACTTCCCGAGGCTATACAGGTCGAAAACTTCGACTTCCGCACCCGCTTCCCGCGCTCCTTTCGCCGCAGAATTTACCAATGAGGCCGTATTCCATGTTTTTCTTGGGCTTGCGTTGATCGCTAAGATATGCTTCATTTCTGTCGCCTCATGCGGGATTAAATTTATCTTTTCCTCTGGCACATCTCGGGCAATGCCAGTCCTCCGGCAAATTTTCAAAGGCTGTTCCTGCCGGGACGCCGTGATCTGGGTCGCCTATGTCAGGATCGTATACATAGCCGCAGACGGAGCATACATATTTTCCGCTCTTTGTTTTGTAAGTGATTTCACCGACTGGAATGCTTTCAGGCGGATTATTGAGGTCGACAACCCTCTTAGCCTCCAGATTTTCATAGCCGAGCGGGGTATGCGTCGACAGATATACCGTAGGATGGTTGCCGATAAATTCGCGCACTCGATCAAGAGTTTCTCTGGCGGCTCCAAGGTCGTCAAATACGACGGACAGTTTGTTCTCATACAACGCTTCGTCCGTGTAAGTAATGTCTCCGTGAATCATATAGAATAAGCCGTCGTTTTCCACGATGACGATGCTGTTCCCGCCGGTATGGCCCTTTGCCTTGATGAAATAGATGCCATCTTTGATCTTCTGGCTCTCGGGAAAATTGTAGTATGGGCCGTCCTCGAACTTTACAGCAACGATATTGTTAAGTCCCTTTAACTCATCCGCGCCGACTTCCTCTTCGTTTACATAAATCTTTGCATTCGGGAAACGCCCCAGTTCACCGGAGTGATCTCTGTGCCTATGCGTCAAAAGAATCTTTGTGACCTGCTCCGGGCGATATCCCAATTCGGCGAAGGCGTCCGCGTAATCCATGATGATCCTGCCCGTATAGATCGCCGTATTGTCATCCACGGCCCCTTCCGGAAAACCGGCTGGAAGACCGGTGTCGACCAGAATCACTTCGTCGCCGGCGTCGATCAGATAATTCTGAAGCCCGGACCTGTAACGAATGGCGCGGTCAAATTTTTCTGCACCTTCTTCGCCGCCGAAGACGAAGGGCTGTGTGGCAAATCCATCGGTTCTGAATTTGATTGCTTTGATTTCCATCTTTCTAATCTCCTTTACTCTCCGTTGTCACGTTGTTACGGGTGCTTTTTTCAGCAGCAAGCGAAGGCTTATCATTTCCCGATCGGATAATCCTATGCGATCCTGCATGCTGAGCGCATCATATTTCAGTGCCTCCCCCTTATATGTCAGAGCTATTAAGAACGCCCTTTCATTATATTCTGCCCGCTCTTTTTTGAACAGGCCCGCTTTTCCATCGGTATGGTAAAAATCTCTTTTAATGTGCGTTTTTTCATTCTGATCCTTAAAAATTTGCTTTATTATTCAACGACTACTTTGATCGCAGCGCATTCGCCGCCGGCGACTCCGGCAGAGTTTCCCTGCCTCGCCCGCTGCCGCCTTTGCCGCGTATCTCGCCCATATGACATTCCTTACAGCGCCACAGTCTGTCCGCAGGAGAGATAGCGGAGCTGCTCTTTCATGATTTTCTTGAGATATTCATATTGCGCGGCGCCCGTACAGTGGCAGGTGTAATACAGCGTTTTGCGCCGCGTCAAATATTGGGCCGCTTCGTCGAGCAGACGCTTTCCCGCGCCCTTCGGATCTGCCTTCATGAAGTGGAAGCCGCCGATCAGAACGTCCGGCTCGAACCATTCCAAGAGATTCAGCACGCCCTTGTGGGAGCAGCCGCTGATCAGGATGCGTCTGCCGTTTTCTCTGATTTGCAGATATTGCTCATGCCGAAAATCCTCCGGCAGCGTCCTTCCCTCTACGCTCATTGTGAGGCCGGCCGAATCGACGGGGAAGCGGCGTTCCCGCTCGTTGCAGGAGGAGAGCTCCAGCCCGTCGTCGATCTGATAGTAGGCATCCGTGTAAACAAGCCGGGGATCGGAGGCAAGCTCCGGAGCGAGGCCGATCTCTTTTCCCGCCGCATTCCCGTGCTTTTCAAAGGCGTGACGGCTCACGTAAACGGGGGCGTGGTCGTTTTCGGTTAGAAAAGCGCTCAGCCCGCCGCCGTGGTCGTAGTGGCCGTGGGACAAAACTGCAAAGTCGACGGCGTCAAGGCTGACGCCCATTTTTTGGGCGTTTTCCGCAAAGGCGCGGCTTTGCCCCATATCGAACAAAATTTTGCGGCCGCACGCCTCGATATACAGGCTGAGCCCGTGTTCCGTGCGAAAATCCCTGCTGCACGCCGTATTCTCCATCAGCGCTTTTACAATCATTATGGATGCTCCTTTTTCGCGTTTTCCGCTCGCGTTTCTGTCTGCGGATATTATATTCCTTTTAGAGCCGGCGCGGGCTTCCGCGGACGATGCAAGAGCTGCAGACGAGGAAGGCGGCGCAGCCGCCGACGGCTGGACTGCGCGGACAAAGCGAAATATGGTTTTTCTCTGAACTGAAAGCGGAAAAGGCGAAAGACGCGGCGGATGTTTTCCCGCCGCGTCGAAGTTGCCGGAATTTATTTTCCCGCGCAGGCCGTGCCGCCGCAGGGGCCGGCTCTCAGCATCGCGCTGTCCGTGTCGTGCCCGACCCACTGCTGGAGCCGCCGCGCGAGCGCGATCATCTTATCGAGGTCTATCCCGCTTTCTATCCCCATTTCGCGCAGCATGTGAAGCACATCCTCCGACGCGACGTTCCCCGACGCGCCCGGCGCGAAGGGGCAGCCGCCGAGCCCGGCAAGCGACGCGTCGTAGCGTATCACCCCGGCGTTCATCCCGGCGACGATGTTCGCGAGCGCCATGCCGCGCGTGTTGTGCAGATGCAGGAACCACTTCACTTGCGGAAATTTTTCTATCATATGGGAAGCCCTGTCGTACACCTGTCGCGGATTCGCCATGCCAGTCGTGTCGGAGAGGGAAAGCTCCGTGACGCCTAGGTCTTCGACGAAACGCCCGGCGATGGAGGCGACCCTTTCTACGGGTATCTTTCCTTCGAAGGGGCAGCCGAAAGCGGTGGAAATAGCGCCGGAGACCTCCGCGCCGTTCTCTCTCGCGAATGCCGCGCACTCTTCGAAGCCCTTCAAAAGCTCCCCGACGCTCTTGTTCAGGTTCGCCTTCGCGTGCGATTCGCTCGCCGAAAGCGTCAGCTTGACCTTCGTTATTCCAGCGGCTAGCGCGCGCTCCACTCCCTTTATGTTTGCGACGAGGGCCCTGTACTCGACGCCAGGCAGTCTGCGCAGCCTCTTCGCGACCTCGTCGCTGTCGGCCATCTGCGGCACCGCCTTCGGATTCACGAAGGAACCTATCTCTATGATCGGCACGCCGGCCTCCGCCGCGCCTTCGATCAGCGAAATTTTCTGCTCGACGGAGAGCGTCGTCTTTTCATTCTGCAGCCCGTCGCGGGGGCCGACCTCGCAGAAAATGATTTTTTCAGGCCAATTCATCGGCATTTTGCATCACTCCCGAATGACGAAATAAAGAACATCGTCAGTGTATTATAGGTTTTGTTTTCTGTCAAACGATAAATAATTTCGTATAACGAAAATAACTGAAAAAAACAATTGTAGTATTTTTACCCCTTGACATTGTGTGCAAAGAACTGTAACATGTATTTACAATAAAAAATGGATATTAATTCCGTATAACGGAAAAAAGATCAACAGGACGGAGTGGTTTCATGTCGCACAAATTTTCGTTAGCGCATCTTACAGTCCTCGGATGGTCGCCCGCGGAGATGGCTTATAACGCTAGCCTCCTGGGCTATGATTATATCGGCATACGCAATATCAATATGGGGGTGAAGGGGGAAAGGGATTTCAGTATCCCCCTCGGAAGCGGGCGCTACAAATCGCTGAAAGAGGCGCTCGAAGAAACTGGCATGAAGATTCACGACATAGAGCTGGCGCGCGTCCTCGACGGCGGCGACGTAAGTTCCTACGAGCCCGCTTTCGAGGCCGGAGCGTCGCTTGGAGCGCGC
Source organism: Synergistes jonesii (assembly GCF_000712295.1). Taxonomy (NCBI): domain Bacteria; kingdom Thermotogati; phylum Synergistota; class Synergistia; order Synergistales; family Synergistaceae; genus Synergistes; species Synergistes jonesii. The sequence goes on from NZ_JMKI01000054.1 coordinate 70,904, forward strand.
GCCGTCCTGTCAAGCATATGGACGGACAAAAAGGATTATTACATCGAGCAGTTCGCTAAGCTCTGTGACCTGGCCGCGCAGTACGGGATGACGGTCAACCTTGAATACGTGACCTGGGCCGGCGTCTGGAATCTCAAAGGCGTTATGGAGGTTTTGAACGCGGTGAAGCGCACGAACGCGCGCGTCATGGCGGATACGCTGCACACATGGCGCTCGCGCGTTTCGCTCGGCGAGCTCAGAAGCGTGCCGAAGAAGCTCTTCGATATGGCGCACATCTGCGACGCTCCCGCCGAGATTCCCGACCGCGGCGACAAAGATGCGCTTATCTATACGGGGCGCGACGCGAGATACTACGTCGGGGAGGGCGGCATCGACGTAGCTGGAATGGTGAAGTGCATGAGGGAAGACACCGTGCTGTCGATAGAGCTGCCGCACCTCGCGAGGGCCGCCGAGTACGGCTATACGGAGCACGCACGCCGCTGCCTCGCGACGGCGAAGGAATATCTGAGAAAAAACGGCGCTGATTGATCTGCGCGGAAGCTTTGAAAAATAAGAGGTGCTGCATATGAGACTTGAAGCTGGAAAACCTATAAAGGCGTCGAAACAGATACTCGGCGGAGAAAAGCCTCTCGTGTGCATCCCGCTGGTGGGAAAAACGCGCGAAGCGATAATTTCCGAGGCAAATAACGTGCCGGTTATTGCGCCGGATATCATTGAACTCAGAATAGACGCGTGGAATTTTATCGAAGATGTACCGCGTTCGATTGATATGATCGGCGAGGTGCATAAAATCGTCGGCGATACTCCGATCATACTCACATGCCGCGGCGACTGGGAAGGCGGATTCAAAAAGGTCGACGACGGTGCGAAGTTCGCGGTCTACGCCGGCGCGGTCGAACTCGCGTACGTGGATTTTATCGACGCAGAGCTTAAATACGGCGGGGAAAAGCTTGGCGAGCTTCTCGAAACGCTTAGAGGGACAAAGACTTCTCTCATAGTTTCTTTCCATGATTTCAAAGCAACGCCGCCAAAAGAGGAGCTTTTCTCAATAATGGAAAAGGAGATTCAAGTGGGGGCTCATGTCGCGAAGCTGGCCGCAATGCCGCAGCGAGAGGAAGACGTTCTCGGCGTGCTCGAAGCGACGCTTGCTATTAGGAGAAAATATCCCGATGTCCCGATCATTTCTATGTCTATGGGACCGCTCGGCGCGGTAACTAGGCTTGTCGGAGGGGTTTTCGGCTCCGACCTTACCTTCGCCGTAGGCTCGAAAGCCTCCGCGCCGGGACAGATTCCTGTCGCCGAGTTGCGCAAGTGCTTTGGAGTAGTTTACCCGTGACAGCCGGAATAACGCGGAAAGCAGGTGTATAACTTGACTGAAAATAATAATGCACATAAAGATATTGACGGTGCCGCCGCAAAGGCAGACCTGCAGCCAGGAGAAAAGGTTTTTACCGTCATCCTTTTCGCTGTGACTGTCTTTCTGTTTTACCGTTCGATCCTTCTGTGGCAGATGGCTCCGGGAATCAGCGGCCCGGCGATGCTCCCTCTGCTCTCAAGCGGCCTCGCGGCTTTGCTGTTGGCGGCCTCCATCGCCGTAAATATATGGAAAACGACCCCTGCCAGCGGGAGAAATCTGACTTTCTCGCAAAAGACATATATAGTTTTAGAATATCTTTTTTCGAAGAATGTAATAGTTACGATTATTTTTATATTTGCATACTGTGTTCTGCTGAATTTTAGCGTACCCTTCTATCTCTCCTCAGCGCTCTTCCTGTGGGGGCTTATGTCATTCCTTGCAAAGGGAGGGCTCGTGAAAAATATTATATGGACGGCCATGGTGCTGGCGTTCATAGCCGTGGTTTTCGGGATGCTTTTCAGCGTCGTTATGCCGTGAGAGGAGAAAGATAAAATGGATTTAAGTTATCTGATGATTCCATTCACGAGCCCGATAATAATAGCTCTTGTAGCGGCGGGAACTTTTGTTGGGATATATATAGGCGCGATTCCCGGGCTTTCCGCAACGATGGCGGTCTCACTTCTCGTTTCGCTGACGTTCGGTTGGGAGACTAATAAAGCCGTTGCAATGATGATCGGTGTGTTTATCGGCGGCGTTTATGGCGGCTCACGTTCTGCGATACTGCTGAATATTCCCGGAGCGCCTGCGGCGGTGGCGACCGCGCTGGACGGCTATCCGCTTGCGAAAAAGGGCCTAGCCGGCAAAGCTATGGGCGTTGCAACGACTCAGAGCTTCATTGGAACGGTATTCGGAATAATAGTGCTGATGTTCGGCGCGCCTTTTGTTGCGGCGTTTGCAATGAAATTCTCTTCAGTCGACTATATGCTGCTTGCGTTTATGGGTATGATGATGGTTGGTAGCCTAGGTTGCAAATCTATGACGCGCGGCATTGTCGCGGCAAGTCTCGGCATCTTCCTCGGGACAGTTGGGATGGATCCGCTTACTGCCGTCACACGCTTTACGTTCGGTAACACCTATCTTAATTCTGGGGTCAATTTCATCGTTGCGCTCATTGGGCTCTTCGGAGCGGCGGAGGCAATATCGCAGATGACGGAAATGGGAGTTGAGCCGATAAAGCAGAAGATCGACAGGATCATCCCCTCTTTCAGCGAAACTAAAAAATATATACCGCTCACCATTCGTTCGGCAATCGTCGGTGTACTGGTCGGGGCTCTGCCCGGCGCCGGCGGTGATATAGCGGCGCTTCTGACCTATGACCAGGCTAAGCGTACTGTACGTAATCCCGAGGTGCCGTTCGGCGAAGGCGCCGTAGAAGGCATAGTCGCGCCTGAAACGGCGAACAACGCGGCGATAGGAGGCGCCTTCATCCCGATGTTGACGCTTGGCATACCAGGCGACGCGGTAACGGCGGTGCTGATAGGCGCTCTGACGATTCACGGGCTACGCCCGGGGCCGAACCTGATGACGGATAATCCGCAAATGTTCAACGTGATAGTAGGCTGTCTGTGGATCGGCGCGATATGCCTCCTGATATTCGGGCTGACCGGCATAAAAATATTCACGAAAGTCGTAGAGATACCCAAGCCTATACTCATGCCGACAATACTTATCCTCTCGGTGATAGGTTCCTACGCCATCAACAACAGCCTTTACGATATATTCTGGATGCTCGGCTTTGGCGTTCTTGGATATTTCATGAAGCGCTTCGATTATCCTATAGGTCCGATGGTCCTCGGTGTAATACTGTGCCGGTTGATGGAGACAAACCTGCTGCGCGGCCTTATGCTGCACGGCTCGGCGTTCGGCCTTATCCTGAGTATATTTAAAAGCCCGATTTCTGTGTGCCTGTTTGCGCTGATGATCTTTCTGCTCGCCACTAACAGCAATACCTACAGGAATTGGAAGAAAAAACGCGATGAAGCTAAGGTTGCAGAGCGCTGTAAAGCTTAAAGGTGAGCGGATAATGAAAAACATTTCAATAAAAACAAAACCCGCCTGCCTTCTCGGATGTCCGCCGGAATATTCGGTGTCCCAGGGAATGCGTAACATAGAAGGCTTTGAAGCCGAAAAAATAAGACACAGGAGGAATAGCACCATGAGAAAATTTTCCATACTTATCGCACTAATCCTGGCAATGGCTGTCAGCGCCTGCGCGTTTGCAGCATACCCCGAGAAAAATATCAACTGCGTCATACAGTGGGGCGCCGGCGGAGGGACCGACTCGCTCATGCGCCCTCTCTGCTCATTAGCCGAGAAGGAGGTCGGCAAGAGCCTTGTAATGCAGAATATGACCGGCGGTACCGGATCGATAGCCACACAGTTCGTGTATGACAAGCCGGCTGACGGTTACACTCTTCTTCTCGGCGCCGAGAATCCTGCGCTTTACCAGGTACTTAACATCTCAAAGCTCACCTATGGCGACTTTGAACCTGTATTCCTTATAGGCGACGAAACGACGGGAATCATCGTAAGGAAGGGTTCGAAGTATAAGACATTTACAGATATCGTAAAGGACGCGAAGGCCAACCCAGGCAAAGTCAAGATATCGACTACAGGCGCCGGCGGCCTGCCGTGGGAAATGGGCGCTTTTATCACAAGCGTTACCGGCGCGACATTTGCGCAGATTCCCTATGACAGCGACGCTTCTGCAAGGACGGCTGTCATAAATGGAGAATGCGACTTCACGGTATGCAAGGTCCAGTCAGGTATCGAATCGCACAAAGCGGGTGCGATAGTATTCCTCACGATGTTCGCAAAACAGCCTGTAGCTGCAATGCCGGAAATCCCGATCGTAACAAAGGAATACCCCGATTTCGATCAGTATCTCCCATGGGGTCCCTTCTACGGAATCTTTGCTAAGAAGGGCACAGACCCCGCCAAGATAAAATTCCTAAGCGCCGCGTTTGCCAAGGCTTTCCAAGACCTAACGTACAAGGATGTCCTTTCGAAATTCAACATCAACGCACTCGGCTACGCAGGAGCTGACGCCAAAAAGTATATCACCGGCTGGCAGTCGAACACGATCAGCGCTCTTAAGAAGAGCGGCGCCGTGAAATAATCGCTCCAATCTGTGATACGTATGTGGAGTTTTAGGATGATTTGCCGTTGAATTACAAAAGCGAGTACTAATATGCGAAGAAAGTCTATTTCTGTAGCTTTAATTGCGGTAGCGCGCCGCGTTTAGACGTTCGCGCTCTGCCGGGCTCTCTTCGCACGTAAATGATACCGCGGCCGGGCTTTCCGTCAGGTCGCATCCAAGACAGAATTAATTTGATTGTCGCGGAACAATCAAAGCGAGGCGCGCCTTCTTAGCGTTTGATAAAGCACGGCTTGGTATCTGCGTAGCAGGATTGTATTCTGTTACACAGTAAAACATAAAACAAAAAAAATAAAACATGAGGAGTGGAAACAATGGCACATCATGAAGTAACGCCGGAACAGATCGAGAAGATCGAGGCGATCTACGCGAGGGCGAGGGCCGCGGAAAAGGTGATTGAGAACTACACTCAGGAGCAGGTGGACAGAATGTGCCGCTGCGTAGCGTGGGCGGCGGGAAATCCCAAAACGTTCCAGGAGGTCTGCCATATGGGCGTCGACGAGTCCGGCTCGGGCGACAGGGAGGGGCGCTTCGGCAAACGCCACAAGATTCTCGGAGTGCTGCGCGACGCGCTGCGAGAGAAGAGCGTGGGGCCGATCTTCGTAGACCCGGAGAAGGGCATCACGAAGTACGGCAAGCCGGCCGGCGTCATCGCGTCGCTCATTCCGATGACGAACCCCGAGCTGACGCCCGTAGTCACGTCTATATACGCGCTCAAGGCGCGCGACGTCGTCATATTTTCGCCGCATCCGCGCACCGTCAAGACGACCGGCCGCGTCGTGCAGATCATGCGCGACGCGCTCGCGGCCATAGGCGAGAACCCTGATTTCCTGCAGTGCATGGAAGAGGTCAACATGGATCTCGTCGCCGAGGTGATGAAGCGCGCCGACCTCATCATGGCGACCGGCGGGCATGCGATGTGCGTCGCGGCGCACAGCTCCGGCAAGCCGGCCTACTGCTCGGGCGGCGGCAACGCGACTATGATCTACGACGAGACCTGCGACCCGGAGATCGCGGCGCGCAACACGAGGATAAGCAAGACTTCCGACTTCGGCTCCGGCTGCTCGGCGGACGGCAATATCATAATTTACGGAGGGCTCTACGACAGAGTCATAGAGGCTTTCAAAAACGAGGGCGGCTACCTCGCGACTACGGAGCAGAGGGAGGCGCTTAAGAGGGCGATGTGGGACGAGAATGGCAAGCGCATCGTCTCCACCGTCGCGGTCGCGCCGCAGGCGCTGGCGCGCGCGGCGGGCTTCGAGATTCCAGCAGACCGCAAGTTTATAATGGTGGAGAGCGAGGGCATCGGACCGCAGTTCAAATTCTCTGGAGAGAAGCTGACGACGCTGCTCACCGTCTACCGCTACGAGGGCGAATTCGAGAACGCGCTTAAGATGATGGACGAGATCTACAAGGTCGGGGGGCGCGGCCACAGCTGCGGCATCTACAGCTGGAACGACGATCATATCAACCGCCTCGCGCTGAGGGCGCCGGTGACGCGCATCATGGTGCGCCAGCCGCAGTCGAAGGCGAACGCCGGCAGCGCCGAGAACGGCATGGCTATGACCTCCAGCATGGGCTGCGGCACGTGGGGGGGCAACCAGGTGTCGGAGAACATCGCGCTCAAGCATTATATGAATTACACATGGGTGGCGAAGCCAATAATGAAGGATCAACCGGCGGAGGACGTCCTCTTCGGCGAATTCTACGACCCGGCGGTAACGAAGGAACAGGCCGAGATATAAAGCGGCTGCGGCGAACGCGGCGCCCGCGTCCATTCCGGCGCGGCCCGCGCCGCGCGGTTTTCTAAAATAATAGGAGGTACTGCAATGGCGAAAGACCTTGTCTCTTTTCAGCTTGTAAAATTTCTTGAGGCGCGCGGCGTCGATCACATTTTCGGACTCTGCGGGCATACCCTTATCGCTTTTCTCGACGCGCTTAAGGAGAGCAAAATCCGCTACATTTCGGTGCGCCATGAACAGATCGCGGCCCACGCCGCGGACGGCTATTCACGCGGCAGGGGCTGCCAGGTCCCCGGCGTCGTAATGACGCACCTGGGCCCCGGCATGACCAACGCGGCGACGGGCGTAGCCGAGGCCGGGCTCAATTCGATTCCCATGGTCGTCATCGCCGGCGACGTGCCGACCTGCTATTTCGGCCGCCACCCCCATCAGGAGGTGAATATGCACTCTGACGCGAGCCAGTACGAGATATACCGCCCCTTCGTCAAGCGCGCGTGGCGCGTAGACCGCCCCGAGCTGCTGCCCGAGGTGATGGACAAGGCCTTCCGCCTTGCGGTGACCGGCAGGCCCGGCCCCGTGCTCGTCGACATTCCGATGGACATCTTCGAGATGGAGGTCGATACGCGCTTCTTCGAACAGAGGATCGACAACTTCCCCGAGCTGCCGAGGCCGGCGCTCGGCGAAAAGGCTGCGGAAGAGATCGCCGCGATGCTCGCCGAGGCGGAGAGCCCTGTGCTCTATCCGGGCGGCGGCGTGATATCCTCCGGCGCGTCGCAGGCGCTCACGGAGCTCGCCTCCTTCCTCGACATCCCGGTGCTCTACACGCTGATGGGCAAGGGCGCGATTCCCGACGACGATCCGCACGCGGTCGGAATGACCGGCTTCTGGGGGACGGAGTTCAACAACACGCTCGCGATGAACGCCGACGTGATCATGGCGGTAGGCACGCGCCTTTCGGAGGCGGACTGCAGCTCGTGGTATCAGGGCGAGACCTTCGACATCCCGCCGACGAAGCTCATCCACATCGACATCAACCAGGAGGAAATAGGGCGCAACTTCAAGACCGAAATCGGCGCGATATGCGACGCGAAGCTCGCGCTCGAGGAGATACTAGCCGCCGCGAAGAGGAAATACCCGGCCGGCGTGAAGCGCCCCGAGACGCTCAGTCGGATAGCCGAGGCGAAAAAGGCCTACAGAGAAACGCTCGTCGGCGCGCAGAAGTCGGAGCAGTTCCCGATGCGCCCCGAGCGCATACTGAAGGAGCTGCGCGACGCGCTGCCGCGCGACGGCTTTGTCGTCGCCGACGTCGGCTGGAACAAGAACGGCGTCGGGCAGCAGTTCGACATCTACGAGCCGGGGACCTTCGTCGCCCCTGGCGGCCTCTGCACCATGGGCTACGGTCCCTCGGCCGCGCTCGGCGTGAAGATCGCGAATCCCGACAAAAAGGTCGTCGCTCTGATAGGAGACGGCGGCATGGGGACGAACGTCTCGCCCTTCGCCACCGCGGCGGTGGACGGCGTCGCGGTCGTCTGGGTCGTGATGAACAACTGTGCCTTCGGCACGATCGCCGGGCTCGAAGGGCAGCACTACGACCACCAGTTCGGCACGACCTTCACGCGCGGCGGCAAGCCCTACAGCCCGGACTTCGCGGCGATAGGCGAAGCCTACGGCATAAGAGGGCGCAGGATAACCAGGGCCTGCGACTTCAAGCCGGCGCTCGAAGAAGCCCTCGCGTCGGACGAGCCCTGCGTCATCGACGTCCGCATGGAGAACGCCCCGGTCGTAACTTGGGGCTGCTGGAACATAAACGACATGTACCGCAGGCGCGGCGAGGAAAAGCCGTGGCGGCAGTGGCAGTGGGAGGACGTCGAGCCCTGGTACATGAAGGAACTCAGGGAGCAGAAGTCGAAGGCAAGAGAAGCGTCGAAAGCGGTGCAGGCCGGCAAAAGGTTGAAGGCTCCCCGCTGAACGCCGGACAAAATATAAGGACCTCCCTTCAAGAAACACATAAAAGCCGGGTTCCCGCACTTTGAAAGGCGGGGGCCCGGCGCTTTTGCGGTGCGGATTTTTATCGTCGCGCTACAGCTGATTGGCTATCTCCCTGCACATCGCCTGAATCTTCGGTATAAGGCTCATCGCGTATTCTTCCGAGAAACGCTGCGTCGGCCCGGCGACCGAGAAGGAGAAGACGATATCGCCGCGCCTGTTGAAGACCGGCACGGCTATCGAGAGGATGCCCTCGTCGCGCTCCGCCCTGCTGATCGCGTAGCCGAGCGTGCGCACGTCGGCGAGGCTTTTGCGCAGCTTTTCCGGCTCGTATATCGTGTTTTCCGTTATCTTGTAGGCCTTCTTTACCTCGCGCTCTATCACCTCGTCGCCGAGGAAGGCGAGCAGCGCTCTGCTGCCCGCTCCCGCCCAGAGCGGCATCCTGTCGCCGACCCTCATCACGCAGCGCACCGTCAGAAGGCTCTCAAGCTGTTCGTAGCAGACGCGGTATTCGCCGGCGACGCCGTAAAGCGATACGGCCTCTTTCGTCTCGTCCCTTATCTCCTTCATATAGGGGTAGATGATTTGCTGCGGCCGGAAGTTTGCCTTCGCGATGCTACCGAGCAGATATAGCTGGCTGCCGAGCGAATACGTGCGGTCGCTGTGGCGCTGCAATATATTCAGCCCTTCGAGCGTCGCGGCGATCCTCAGCGACGTAGTGACGGGCAGATTTATCCTTTCCGCTATCTCGCTCAGAGACAACTTGTAGTCGTCGCGCGTGAAAGCCTTCAATATCGCGAAAGCCCTTTCCACAGAACGGACCGAATCTTCAGCCATTTGCCACACCTCTTTTAAAATCACGGCGAACATCAAAAACAGAGCGTACGCCATCTTAAATATAATATCATAAAAATCTACCGCGCAGCGGCAAGAGCTCATTTTGCCCCGCCGGCCGGAGCTCTTGCCAATTACGCGAAAAGCTTATACAATGTCGATATGAAGGATATGATAATGCTTTGCCGCGGTGATAATTTCTGTTGCAGCTGTACGGTGGCGCCACTAAAAACCGTACGGGCGGTTCCGCCGTATGCATAAGCGCGGGAATGCGTTGTCGTATACCAGGAAAAATAAACTTTAGCAATTGTAGAGCAGCCCGTCGAAAGACGGGCTCTTTTTTTGAGGGGGAGTATCATGGGCATATGGAGGTACATAAAGTGCGACTACGAGGCTGCGAAGCGGAACGATCCGGCCATTCCCGACGGGCTGCGCGGATTTTTTGAAGTGGTCTTCTGCACGCCGGGCTTTCTTGCGATAACGGCGCACAGAGGTATACATTTCCTTCATTCGGCGCTGCATATTCCGGTGCTGCCGCGCTTCGTCTCGCTCTTAGTGCGCTGGTGGACGGGCATAGAGATACATCCCGCCGCGCAGATCGGCGAGGGCTTCTTCATCGACCACGGCGCGGGCGTCGTCATAGGCGAGACGACGATAGTCGGCAAAAACGTCGTGCTCTATCAGGGCGTCACGCTCGGCGGCACTGGCAACGAAAAATGCCATAAAAGGCACCCGACGCTCGGCGACAACGTTTTTGTCGGCAGCGGCGCGAAGATATTAGGCCCGATCACGATAGGCTCTAATTCGCGAATCGGCGCGAACAGCGTGGTGCTGAAGGACGTTCCGGCAAAAGCCACCGTGACGGGCATGAGGGCGCGCATCGTCAAGGTCGACGGTAAGCAGGTCGGCGGCGGCTCGTCGGGCTTTTCGCAGGAGGAACTCCTCTCGCGCGTCATCCGCCTCGAAGAGGAAGTATATTATCTGCGCGGCGAGTTGAAAGAGATGAGGGGCGAAGCGCCGGTCGAGGAGAGGGCGTCGGGCGAAGGGCTCGACGTCGAAGTGATGCACGGAAGCTCAGTGATAGGGGGTGCTCATAAGTTTACATATCAATCTGATATATCAAAAAAATAATAGAAAAAATTATGATCTGATATTTCTGTAAGAATAAAATTCCGCGGACGGCGCTCAGAAGATTCGATAACAAGCCCTTTCGCCCCTCAAAGCGCAGAGGAGGGGCGAAGGGTTTTTATTAGTATAGAATGCGCAAAACGCCCTTTCTGACAGTTCTTATCTTACAAGCGGCGGACGGAAAAGCACGTTATCTGCAACAAGAATACATAATCATTCCAATATTAATTCAGAGATAAAAATATCATAAAGCTATATATCGATTGATTTTTACACGACAAATATTCTAACGTTGACAGTAACGCCTATCTGATATATCTTTTGTTCAGTATGCGTTGCGTAGAATTCCATAACGTGCCGGAGCAGAAATGCAGTGGGTATCGTCTGCGGCTTTTTCGGCCTGACGGCCGTTTTTATTAAAAAAGCAAATATAGAAAAGGAGAGGTACCACAATGAAGAAGTTCACAGTACTTATGGCGGCGTTATTCGCCTTTGCGGCGATGGCCGGCTCGGCGGCGGCCGCCGAGAAGATCGTATTCCGCTTTGCGGGACAGCAGCCTACGGAGCACCTCTGCACAAAGATGATGCACGACTTTGCGAAGGAAATCGGCGAGAAGACGAAAGGACGCGTCGAAATCAAGGTCTTCCCGGCGAATCAGCTCGGCAGCTACGAACTCGTAATGGAAGAGCTCATCCGCGGCACCGTCGATATGTCCGTAACGTCGTTCGCAAGCGGCTTTGACCCGCGCTTCGACGTCATCTACACGAACGGGATCGTCAGCAGCTACGACGAGGCGAAAAAGGTATTCATGCCCGGCGCGTGGCTCCCGAATAAGCTCGTAGAGCTCGGCAAGCCGCTCGGCGTAAACGTTCTCGGCTCGTATATCGAAGGCTTTATCGGCATCGCTTCGAGGAAGCCCCTCAAGGAACCGCTCAACCCGAAGGTGGACAAGGGCGTCCTCGTCCGCGTGGCCAACATGGACGTTTACAACCTCGGCGCGAAGGCCATGGGCTTCCGCACGATCACAATCCCCTGGGCCGACATTTATCAGTCGATGCAGACCGGCGTCTGCGACGCGGTCGACGGCATGTCTACGGCGGCGGCCTTCACTACGCTCGGCGACGTCATGAAGTACTGGTACGCGACGAACTACTCCTTCGAATACCTCCCGCTGATGGTCAGCGAAAAGGCCTGGAAGAAACTTTCGCCCGAAGATCAGAAGATATTCAGGGAAGCCGCGAAGAACTTCACGCTTAAATCGATCAGCACGGCCCAGTCCGAAGATACTAAATACATGCAGCTGATGGAGAAGAAGGGCATCAAGGTCTTCAGGTATACAGACAAAGAGCTTAAACCGATCAAACAGGCCTGCGTAGGCATCTGGGACGAGCTCGGCAAGAGGGGGCTCACGCCGGAGCTTATGAAAGGGCTCAGAGAGCACCTCGGCAAGTAAAAGGCCGGCAGAAATCGGCAGAGGTAAAAACAACGGTGCCGCATAACGAAAGGCGCCGTTGTTTTTTATTATATGGCGGATGTTAAAGAGGATTCGGCGGCGATAAAATTTGCGGCCGGAGCGCCGAAGCCCACACCTCCTGCGGGCTTCGGCGTTTTGTGATCGCGGCGCTTGGCGCCGCCGGGCGTCATCTATCTCACGGCTTCGTAATCGATATGCGATTCTTCGTCCGTCGCTTCGAGCTTGAAGATGACGGGGCGCAGGCCGTCGTTGCAGCTGCATATCGCGACGCTGGGCTTTCTTATCCAGTCTCCGTAGTAGAATAAGCCCTTTCCCGCGCCGTGCGCCAGCGCGAAGGCGTACTGATATATCGCCTTCCACGCCTCGTCGCAGAAGCCGCCGGGCTTCGCGTAGTCGGCGTAGAATACCTGCCCTTCTTTCAGCATCGGGCAGGCGCCGAGCCCTTCCGCGCCGTATTCGGCGGCGAGCTCCCTGTCGAAGGTCGTCTTGAGGACCGTTATCTTCACCCTCTTCATCTTTTCATCTCCTTTTCAAAGGTAGGCGAGGAGCATTTCGCGCAGCGTTTTGCACGCGAGGGCGGTGGAGACTCCCGAACGGTCGTAATGCGGCGAGAGCTCGCATACGTCGAAGGCCTTCACGTCGAACCCGCGCAGCGAAAGCAGCGCGTCGAGCAGCTCGGAGAAGCACAGGCCGCCGGCCTCCGGCGTGCCGGTGCCGGGAAATTCCGAGGGGTCGATCACGTCGAGGTCTACCGTTATATAGACCGGCGCCTCTCCGATTTCCCTGGCCGCTTCCGCGGCCGTATCGGCGCGGAATTTTTCCATTTTAACGCGCCCATGCGCCCACGCCATTTCTTCCTTGCAGCCGGAGCGGATACCGAACTGGAATATCCTGCCGTCGCCGAGCAGGTCGTGACAGCGCCTCATCACCGACGCGTGCGAGAGCCTTTCCCCCATGTACTCGTCTCTGAGGTCGGCGTGCGCGTCGAAGTGTATGAGGCGCAGCTCGGGGAATTTTTTCGCCGCGGCGCGCACGCTCCCGAGCGTCACGAGGTGCTCTCCGCCTATGAGGCAGGGGAGCTTGCCGTCGCGCAGTATTTCCGCCGCCGCCCCTTCTATTTCGCCGAGCGCTGCGGCCGCGTTGCCGAAGGGCAGATCGAGGTCGCCGGCGTCGAAGAGGGAGAGCTCTTCAAGCTCTCTCATCTGATAGGGGCTGTATGTCTCCATGCCGAACGATTCGGCGCGCATCGCGGCGGGGCCGAAGCGCGCGCCGGGGCGGAAGGAGGTGGTGGAGTCGAAGGGCGCGCCGAAGAGCACGGCTTGCGCCTCCTCGTACCCCGCGTCGCAACCGATGAACCCCCGTATGTTCGTCTTCATTTAATTTTCCAGTTCGAGCTCGCGTTTCACGTAGTTCGGCAGCATGAAGGCGCCGCGGTGTATGTCCGTGTTGTAATAGTTCGTTTCGAGGCCGAGCGCGTTCCACGCCTCGGCGTCGATTTCGAGCGGGTCGAACTTCTTCGATGCGAAGCCGAAGAGCCAGTGCCCCGACGGATATGTCGGTATATGCGCCTGATAGACGCGGCAGATCGGGAAGAAGTCTTCGATGCGCCGATGCGCGCGCCTCATCGACGCGCGGTAGGAATCGTAGTAGGGGTTTTCATGCTGATTGACGAGTATGCCGTCGTCGTTCAGAATTTTGCAGCAGTTCCCGTAGAATTCCTTCGTGAAGAGCCCCTCGCCCGGGCCGAAGGGGTCGGTCGAATCGACTATTATAAGGTCGTATTTTTCTTCCACGGTGCGCACGAATTTGAGGCCGTCCTCAAAGTACAGCGTGACGCGCGGGTCGTCCAGCTTGTTCGACGTGAAGGGCAGCAATTCGCGGCAGACCTTGACGACCATCTCGTCTATATCCACCATGTCGACCTTCTCGATCGTTTTGTAGCGCGAGAGCTCGCGCACGGTGCCGCCGTCGCCGCCGCCTATCACGAGCACGCGCCTGACGTCCGGGTTCGTCGCCATAGGCACGTGGACGATCATCTCATGATAGATGAACTCGTCCTTTTCGGTGAGCATCATCAGGCCGTCGAGCGTGAAGAAGCGCCCGAACTCCTCCGAATCGAAGACGTCTACCTGTTGGAAGGGGCTTTTGCCCCCGAAGAGCTGTTTTTTCACCTTTATCGAAAAGCGTACCGTCGGCGTGTGTTCTTCCGTATACCAAAGCTCCATCGTTATTCCCCCCGTTTTACCGTGTATAGTTTTTTCAACTCCATATCCTGCGGCCCCATAACGAGGCAGCCTTTTTCCTTCGCGTAAAGTATGTAGTCGAGAGCCTCCTCGGTGACCTCCTCGCCGGGCGCCAGAATCGGTATGCCCGGCGGATAGCACATCACGAACTCGGCTGAGATCTTCCCGACAGTCTCCCCGACGTCCACGGGTTCGCTTTCAGCGTAGAAGGCCTCCTGCGGCGTCATCCTGACCACCGGCGTGATATATTCGTGGTCGAGCAGCTTCAGCCCATCGCGTCCGTGCAGCCTTTTTATCTCCGATAGCGACGCGACGAGGCGCTCGATAGCGTAGCGGTCGTCTCCGACCGAGACTATCGCGAGCATGTTGCCCATGTCGCCGAATTCGGCCTGTATGCCGTAATCGTCGCGCAGCAGGTCGTACACTTCGATGCCGGCGAGCCCCGTCTTCAGCGTGTTGACGGAGAGCTTGGTAACGTCGAAATCGAAGATATGCCGGCCGTCGATTATCTCGCGCGAAAAGGCGTAGTAGCCGCCTATTTTGTTTATTTCGCCGCGTGCGTATTCGGCGAGCTCGGTTACGCGGGCAAATGTCTCCCCGCCTTTCATCGCGAGCGCCCTGCGCGCTATGTCCAGTGATACCATCAGCAGATAGGAGGCGCTGGTCGTCTGTGTGAGGTTTATTATCGTGCGCACGTAGTCGGGGCTCACGCGGCCGCGCCTCATGAGCAGCAGCGAGCTCTGCGTCAGAGAGCCTCCCGTCTTGTGCATGCTGACGGCGGACATGTCGGCTCCCGCCTCCATGGCCGCGGGCGGCAGCCCCCTGCCGAAATAGAAGTGGGCGCCGTGCGCTTCGTCCGCCAGCAGCGCCATGCCGGCGCGGTGCGCCGCGCGCGCGATGCGCCCGACGTCCGTGCATATGCCGTAATAGGTGGGGTTGTTGAGGAAGACCGCCTTCGCCTCGGGATGCGCGGCGATCGCCGCCTCCACGCCGTCGGCGCACATGCCGAGGGAGATGCCGAGCTCCGGATGTATCCCCGGGTCGACGTATATCGGTATTATCCCGCAGAGAATCAGCGCGTTTATCGCCGATTTATGGACGTTGCGCGGCAGGATTATCGAATCGCCGCGCTTGCAGACGCTGAATATCATCGCCTGCACCGCCGCCGTCGTGCCGCCGATGATCAGAAAGGCGTCGTCGGCCCCGAAAGCGTCGGCCGCGAGGGCTTCGGCCTCCTTTATGACGGAGGTCGGGTGGCTAAGGTTGTCGAGGGGCTTCATCGAATTGACGTCTACCGAGAGGCACTGTTTGCCGAGGAATCCCGTCAGCTCCGGCGTGCCGCGCCCCTGCTTATGCCCGGGGACGTCGAAGGGCACGACGCGGCTCTTCCTGTACTCGGACATCGCGTTAAGCAGCGGCGCCGCGCTCTGGTCGAGCTTGTAGCTTTTGTCCTTCATGGCTGTGCCTCAGTACATATTCATCCCGTAGTATATTTCGAGCATTTCCTTCGTTATGCGGTCCGTTATCGAGAGGCGCTCCGCCGGCGGAAGCTCGCGCGGGTCGACGTTGAAGAGATAATCGGCTAAATGTATCTCCTTCAGCATCATCTTTGTATGGAAGATATTCGACTGATAGACGTTGACGTCGATGGCGTCGTAGCGCCGCAGAGTCTCCTCGTCGATAAAGTTCTGTATGGAATTTATCTCATGGTCCTTGTAATATTTTTTCCCGTCCACGTCGCGCGTGAAGCCGCGTATGCGGTAGTCGAGCGCGATGATGTCCGAGTCGAACTGGCCGATGAGATAGTTCAGCGCGGTAAGCGGCGATATCTTGCCGCAGGTCGATACGTCGATGTCGACTCTGAAAGAGCTTATGTCGTTGTTCGGGTGGAATTCTGGGTAGGTGTGCACCGTTACGTGGCTCTTGTCGAGGTGCGCTATGACGGTTTCGCGTTCGCCGTCGATCCTGCGCGCCCACTGCCCGCCGTTGCACGAGGAGTCTATCTGGAGCGGCGGCACGGTCTCTTCCGAAATGAGAATCGCGACGCTCGCCCCCTGCGGGTCGTAGTCCTGCTTAGAGATATTCAATATGCAGGCGCCTATTATGTCCGTGACGCCGCAGAGGATTTTCGTAAGTCGTTCTGAGTTGTACTGCTCGTCGATGTAGGCGATGTAATCCTGTTTTTCTCTGTCCGTCTTCGCAAAGCAGATGTCGTAAATGTTGAAGCTCAGCGTTTTTGTCAGGTTGTTGAATCCATAAAGTTGGATTTTGTCTTTCAACCCTATCCC
The DNA here is from genome assembly GCF_000712295.1 of Synergistes jonesii. NCBI lineage: Bacteria > Thermotogati > Synergistota > Synergistia > Synergistales > Synergistaceae > Synergistes > Synergistes jonesii. The sequence goes on from NZ_JMKI01000054.1 coordinate 87,174, forward strand.
CACGTCCCTTCTCAAGCCGGAGGCTTTATATTTTCCACGCGCAAAACCGCGGTAATGGCATAAAACTATACATATAAATGATTATATTGTCAAATGTTCGTATTTATCATTACTTTTAGTAAAAATTAAATAAAAGTTCCGCAAAAACGCCCGACGGCGTATCAAAAAAGGCCCCGCAGCGCGCGGAGCCCTGATAGTTTTGCCTTCGGCTGGTTTAATTGCCGGCGGAGAACTTGATCTTCTGATATTTTTCCGGGACCTTGACGTCCGTGGCTTTCATGTAGCCCTTGCCGAGGATGTAGGTATCCTGATAGATGAGCATCATGTTCTTCTTCGTCACGCCGGTGCCGAGGTCCGTGTAATACTGCCCGTTCCACTTCGCACCCGGCGTGTACTCCGCGTAGCACGACAGGAGGTCCTTCTTGCTGTTGAGCTTGGCCTTGCCTTCAGTTATGCGCTTGCCGAATTCGGCGAGCGCCGCGCTGTTCGTGTAGCCGTAGGAGTAGGCCCACGTCCCCATGCGTCCCTTCGCGCCGGCGTCGGATACGCTCTTTTCAACCTTCTTCAAGATGACCGGCCAGTTGCCGGCTTCCTTCGTGAGGTCGATGCCAAAGGCTCCGGGGTAGCCCATGAGCGGCGACGGTAGGTCGGCTTCGATGAAGTAGCCGCCGTATTTGGCTATCTGCTTCAGAAGGGGCTCCGTGTGGGCGTCGTTCGTGCAGAAGAAGGCGGTGTTTTTGCCGTACTTGTTGACCCATGCCGGCGTCTTTTCGAGGATGAACTGCTGGGCGCCCGCCACGCCGACGTCGCTCGTCGGGTCGGGGGCTGTTTCAAAGACGAACTTGATGCCCATGTCTTTGCAGGCCTGCTCCATTATCGCGCGGCGGCGTCCGAGCGTCTCGTAGCTCATATGGCGCGGGAAGGAGATATGCACGAAGGTCTTGCATCCGAGCTTCTTCGCGGTGTTGATGATGAGGTAGCCGCGCGAGACGAAGTCGGCGTTGATAGCCATGTCGGCGACGGAGGTGATGACGTTCGGGTCTTCGTGAGCTTCGCCGGCGAAGCAGAGGATGTCCTTCCTCTTCTCCTTGACGCGGCGGAAGGCCTCGGCCGTTCCCGGGATGGCCTGGTTGACCACGATGACCTTCATCTTCGGGTCGTCGGCGAGCCCGGCTATCTGTGAAATGGTCGTTTCCATTTCGGACATGAAGTTGTCAGGGTATGTGAGATGCTTGATCATACCGCCGTTTGAGACGTCTCCGTACTTCTGGAGCATCAGCTCCGCGCCGCGGAGGTCGTCCTCGCTCTGCGATACCGTGCCCGTCACGATGCCGATGTGGAACGGGGCGTCGGCCGCCGTTGCCGCCGTGCACGCCAGGATGGCGAACAGTGCGGCGAAGAGCAATACTGCTGTTTTCTTCACAATGATTCCTCCCTCAAGGTTTGCCATCTTCCAACGCCAAAATTTTCTTCGGCCCGTGGAAGGTAAGCTTTTTTACATTGCGCTGCCGAAAATTATATCCGCTGACGACGGCGTCTGTCAATAAAAACGCCGCGCCAAAACATAGCGCTCTTTTTGACATTATTTGACGTTACGCGCCGTACGCCCGCCTCCTCATGTCTTAGAGTAAAAACGGCTGCGGCGTGTTATAATCATTCAGCTATCTTTTGGGAAATGGGAGCGGCGGAAAATGCCATACTCTGGCGGCGATCGCAGATTCATGGAAAGCGAGCCGGTCGTACGGCTCATACTGCGCTTTGCGCTGCCCGCTGTAGCGGGAATGGTGGCGGGCGCCATATATAATATAGTAGACAGGATATTTGTCGGCAGGTATGTCGGCCCGGCCGGGCTCGCCGCGGTCTCGGTGAGCTTCCCTTCGATGCTCGTCATGTCGGCGTTCACGATGCTCATCTGCACCGGCGGCGCGTCGCGCGTCTCTATTCTGCTCGGCGCTAAGAAGCGGCGCGAAGCGGAGCAGGTGCTCGCGTCGACGTTGGTCATGTTGGCCGCGGTCAGCGCGGCCTTTATACTTCTTTCTTTCTCCTCCGTAGAGGGCATGCTGAAGCTCTCTGGCGCCGACGGTGAGATTCTGGCGGTGGCCTACGATTATCTGAAGATACTTCTGCGCTGCGCGCCGCTCGGGCTTTTCGGCTTCGCCTCGAATTTCCTCGTCAAGGCCAGCGGCAGCCCTAAGTACGCGATGTTCTCGCAGATCGTCGGTGCCTGCTCCAACGTGGCGCTCGACGCGCTCTTCATCGTCTCTTTCGGCATGGGGGTCGCCGGCGCCGCTTACGGCACTGTGATTTCCCAGGGGATATCCGCCGCCATGGGGCTCGCCTATTTCCTGCGCCGCGGCGCCTCGCCGCGCATACGCGCCCGCTTCCTCACCCTTCCGAGGGCGGAAGTCGTCAGGCGCATCTTCGCGGTCGGCAGCGCGCCCTTTTTCATGGAATTTTCCTTCGTGCTCTTTATGACGATAATGAACAATCTCGTCGTGCGTTACGGCGGAAACGACGGGCTCTCGGCGATGGGTATATTCTTCGGCATCGACTCTCTGCTCTTTCTTCCCGCGATAGCGATAGGGGAGGCCTCGCAGCCGATAATCGGCTACAACTACGGCGCGGCGCGCCCCGCCCGCGTGGTGAAGGCGATAAAATGCGCGCTGATCATGACCGTCGGCCTGTATCTGCTGAGCCTCTTCCTCGCCGAGGCCTTTGCCGGGGAGATGATGCGCCTATTCACCGAGGACGAAGGGATACTATCGGTGGGGGTCCCCGGCATGAGGATCGGCTATATGGCGATTCCCTTCATGGGAATAACCGTCGTGACGAACTCCGCGCTTCAGGGGCTCGGCAAAGGTGGGCATTCGCTCGCGCTTTCCTTCTGCCGCCACGTCCTCTGTATGTTCCTGCCCCTTCTGATTCTGCCGCGCTTCTTCGGCATGACCGGCATATGGGCCTCCTATCCGGTAGGCGACTTCGGAGGCGGCCTGATCTCCGCCTGCTTCCTGGTATGGGTTCTGCGCTGGCTTAGAAGCCCCGAAGCCCTCTCCGTCAAATGAAAGCGCCGCCGCGCGGCGCGGACGGCCGAAGCGGCGGCACGGTATATCGCCCGATGTCCGTTTTATTCGCCGGCCTCCGGAGAAGCGACGCCGATACCTTCCGGCCTCCTGTCCTTAATGACCTTCTCGCCGAGCTCCACGGAGGCGCCGTCGTATACTTTCACGTACGGCTTGACTATCGAGCCGAGCCCGAGAAGGACGCCGCTGCCGAGGGAGACGTTGTCGCCGGTCAGGCTTCCCGGCGCCAGCTGGCAGTAGTCGCCGATAACGCTGTCGTGCCCGACGAAGCAGCCGGAGCCGACTATGCAGTGTCTGCCTATCGATGCGTCGGATTCTATCAGGCTGCCGGCGAATATTATCGTGCCGGCGCCTAAGCGCACGGAGCTGTGGACGGAGCTGATCGGATTGACGAAGACCGGCCAGCAGACGTTTTTGAAGCGCTCGCTGATGGAGCGCCGCACCTGATTTGAACCGATCGCGATGACGCACATGATGTCGGGCTCGTCGGGCATTTCGGAGACGGCCCCTATTATCGGAATGGACCAGAGCGTCTTCCCTCGCAGATTCGGGTTGTCGTCGTAGATGCCCACGCATTCGGCGCCACACGCTTCAAGCGTCGAGAGGACGACCTTCGCGTGGTCCCCAGCCCCGATGAGAAAAACTTTATCCTTTGCACTCATCAGAATCGCACCCTCTCTCAATTATTTTTCAATATATATTATTATATCGTATTTTTTTACAAAATAAAATGTAAAAGGCGTCGAATGGTTATATCATGATATAATTTCTGCATATTTATGGGCGCGCGTTCCGCTCTTTCGCGCCCGTCCTGCGGAGGGGTCCGTTTGCTGCGTTTGGTCGTGAAATTTGTTATGCGTCTCTTCTTCGACGTCAAGGTAAAAGGATGGGAAAACTGGAAGAGCGCGGGCGGCGGCGTGCTTATCGCGCCGAATTACGTTTCTTTTATAGATCCCCTGATACTGGCGGTCTTTCTGCCTGAAAAGGTGCCCTTCGCGATAGAGCGGAGGCTCACGAAGAAACGCTTCGTCAGCTTCTTCCTGCCCGTCGCCGAAACGCACGTGCTCGACGCCGACACGCCCCTTTCGCTGAAATATTTCCTCAATCTGCTGAAGAACGGTGGGCGCTGCGTGATATTCCCGGAGCTCCAGCCGACGACTATCGGCAACCCGATGAAGGTCTCGCCCGGCGTCGCTATGATAGCGGACCACACTAAGGCGAAAATCCTTCCAATACATATAAGCGGCACGGAGCGCACCCCCTTCTCGCGCATACAGCATAAGCGCGGGCTGCGCTTCTTCTCCGAAGTCACGATAAACATCTTCCCCGTGACCACCCTCGACATTGAGGACGACCTCGCAGGCTCCAAGCGTAACGCCGCGGCGGGGCGCGCGCTCGAACGCATAATGGACGAAGCGTCGCTCATGGCGCGCCGCAAGGAGAAGCCCTTCTGGGACATCCTGCTCGACGCGAGAAAGGAATTCGGCGGCAATGTGCGGATATTCAGCGACGCGGGCGCGAAGCCCGTGACCTATAACGGCTTTATCACGCGCATACTGCTGATAGAGGAGGCGCTGCGCGCGCAGAACTTCGGCGAGACGAACATCGGCGTGCTGCTTCCGACCTCCCTTGGGGGCGTCGTCACGATGTACGCGCTGCAGAAGCTCGGCAAGGTCCCGGCGATGCTGAACTTCTCGCTCGGCCCGCGCGCGCTCGTCAACTGCTGCCGCACGGCGTGCCTCAAAACGGTCGTCTCGTCGCGAAAATTTATAAATATAGGCAAGCTCGAGGCGCTTTCTAATGCCATAGAAGAGGCCGGCATACGCATATTCTGGCTCGAAGACGCCGCCCCTCTGATCACCGCCGGCAGGAAGATCTCGGCCGCGCTGCGCGCGCCCTTCCTGCGCTCGCAGCCCGTCGACCCCGAGGCCGTCGAAAAACCGGCGGTCATACTCTTCACCTCGGGCTCCGAGGGCGCGCCCAAGGGCGTAGTGCTGAGCTACAAAAATCTGAACACGAACCACGCGCAGATGTTCACGCGCGTCGACTTCTACCGCTCCGACCGCGTGCTGAACGCGATGCCGATATTCCATTCCTTCGGCCTCTGCGGCGTCTTCATGCCGGTCTCCCTCGGCTTCTTCGTCTACCTCTACCCCTCGCCGCTGCACTATAAGACTATCGCGTCGATATGCTACGACGAGCGCATCACGCTGCTTTTCGCGACGGACACCTTCCTCGCCGGCTACGCCAAGGCCGCCGGCGACAACTACGACTACGCGACGATGCGCCTTCTGATACAGGGAGGAGAAAAGCTCAAAGCCTCGACGCAGCAGATATGGTTCGAGCGCTTCGACACGCGCATCACGGAGGGCTACGGCGTTACCGAAGCGGCGCCGGTCGTCGCGAACAACTATTTCGCGCATCACAAGAGCGGCACCGTCGGCACGATCGTCGCGGGGCTCCGCTACCGCCTCGAGCCCGTCGACGGCGTCGGCGACGGCGGCAGGCTGTGGCTCAAAGGCGACAATATCATGCTCGGCTACCTGCGCATAACGAACCCCGGAGTGCTCGAACCGGTTAAGGACGGCTGGTACGACACCGGCGACATAGTGCATATCGACGACGAGGGCTATGTCACGATACTCGGGCGCGCGAAGCGCTTTGCGAAGATAGGCGGCGAAATGATCTCGCTGGCTTCGGTGGAAGAGGCGATGTTCGAACTGTGGCCGGACGACCAGCATGCCGTGACGATGATGCACGGCGCGAACCGCGAGACCCTGACCGCCGTGACGACGAGAAGCGGCCTGAAGCGCGAAGAGCTGCGTCAGAGGCTTTCCGAAATAGGCATGGCCGAGATAGCGATTCCCAGGAAGCTGCTGTATATGGAAAACATCCCGCAGCTCGGCAACGGCAAGACCAGCTACGCGGAGCTCGACGAGCTGCTGAGAAACATGAACGCCGACGAATGACGCGGCGCCCAGCTTAAACCTGAAACGGAAAATCAGCCGCAGCTTTTTTGGCCTGCGGACGATTTCTACTGAAAATACGCCGTCAGCTTTTCCAAGAACAGCCCCGCCGCCGGGGAGAAGAGCTGATGTTTTTTCCATATGATATCCAGCCCAGAATCTATCCTTGGCTCGAGCGGACGGAAGCAGAGCGCGCTTTCCTCGGATGTGTTGACGAGCTTGTCGATCGTAACGGCGTATCCTATCCCTTTTTCCGCCATGATCGCGGCGTTGAACACAAGGTTGAATGTCGTAACGATATTTAACCTTTCAAATTCATCGCCAAACCACGCGATGAATTCGTTCCCCTCTTTTTTGTCCGCAATCGCCTGCCTGGAACAGATAAGGGGCAGCTCCGTCAGGTCTTCTCTGGTTACGCGGCTTTTTGACGCGAGCGGAGAATCCTTGCGCATAACGACGCCCCACGTATCTGTGGTTGGAATGTGGAGGCAGTCGTATTTAAGCAGATCGGCGGGCTGGATGATGATGCCGAAATCCAAAAAGCCCTTATCGAGGCGTTCCGTCACGTCGGCCGCGTTTCCGCTGTAAAGATGATAGTGTATGTCCGGGTAGTCCTTTCTGAGCTCGCCGATCACATCAGCGATCAATTTGATCGCATCCGTTTCACCTCCTCCAATATAAATGTCTCCGGCGACGCTGTTCCCCATCGCTTTGAACTCGTCTTCTGTTTTGTCCACCATAGCGATGATTTCTTCCGCCCGCTTGCGGAATATGAAGCCCTCTTTCGTCAGGGTCATATTGTGGCTGCCCCGCGCGAACAGTTTTTGACCAAGTTCGTCTTCGAGTTCTTTGATCTGCCGCGAAAGCGTAGGCTGTGTGATATGAAGAAAATTGGAAGCATTGGTGATGCTGCCTTCCCGCGCAACGGCCAGAAAATATCTTAACACTCTGATTTCCATCTGAATCCCCCCGAGCGGCTGAAGCGATAATTCCAGAACAGCTCCAGTATATTAGCCTGCGATATGCCTGTCAAGCAAATCAACGTTTGCTGATTAGGTAATTGCTATTTCAATTTGCCAAATCTATAATTTGCCTGTAAGGAGTTCACGGAAACAGAAAGAACTGCACGGGGAGCAATACAGAATAGATCGTATATATGCACGATCTGTTCTCCGCAGAAAGAGGACAGAAGATGACGGTGGTAAATAAAATGACGGGCTTTGATCTCAAAGCGTCGTAAGAAAACAAAAATGGAGGTTGATAAAATGGGAAAGATATTTGTATTTACACTGGCCGCGCTGCTGGCGGGAAGCGCGGCGGTCGGCGTCGCGTCGGCGAAAGCGGCAGACGCTGCGGAGGATGTCCAGAAATTGACGAACGACAGCCGTGTATTCAGGATAGACCCGTCCGTCCAGGTCAGGGTGGTACGCTTCCACAATCGCTACGGCATCGACCTGACGGGTCATTTATATCTGCCCGGGGACTTCAGCGCGGATAAAAAGTATGCGGCGCTTGCCGTCTGCGGTCCGTTCGGAGCCGTTAAAGAGCAGGTTTCCGGCCTCTATGCCCAGGAGATGGCAAGGCGTGGCTATGTCGCGCTGGCCTTCGACCCCTCTTTTACAGGCGAGAGCGGAGGCAGCGTCCGCGATGTCGCCTCGCCCGAGATCAACACGGAGGATTTTTCCGCCGCGGTAGATTTTCTGTCCGTACAGGATTGCGTAGACCAAAAACGCATCGGCGTTATCGGAATATGCGGCTGGGGCGGCATGGCGATCAACGCCGCCGCCATGGATACCAGAATCAAGGCGACTGTAGCCTCGACCATGTATGACATGACGAGAGTTACTGCGAACGGGTATTTTGACAGCGCTGACAGCGCCGACGCGCGTTTTGAGATGAAAAAGGCCCTGAACGCGCAGAGGACCGCCGATTACAAGAAGGGCGGCTATGAGCCCGCAGGAGGAGTGCCGGACACTCTTCCAAAGGACGCGCCGGACTTTGTGAAGGATTATTATGCCTACTACAAAACGAAGCGTGGTTACCATGCGCGTTCTGTGAACTCAAACGCCGGCTGGAACAAGACGTCTTCGCTTCCCTTCGTCACCATGCCGATACTTGCCTATGCCGGAGAGATCCGCAGTGCGGTGCTCCTCGTCCACGGCGAGAAGGCGCATTCGAGGTACTTCAGCGAGGACGCCTACAAACAGCTGACCGGCGGCAACAAGGAGCTGTTCATCGTACCCGGCGCTAACCACACCGACCTTTACGATCAGATGGACAAGATCCCCTTTAAGAAGATCAGCGCCTTCTTTGCGGATAATCTGAAGTAAGTCGCACAGTAAAAAACGCATAGAGGAGCCGCTACGCCGGGAAACGCAGTAACGCATATCCCGCGGCCGCAGAATCGATAGGCAATTTTGCTCGGCGCTCCGCCGAACTTGAGATATGCCGCTCTTTCTTTATGTCAAAAATATGAATAAAACATGAAGCGAAAATCAGCCGGAGTTTGTCCCCGGCCGATTTTTATTCGAACCTTTCCTAGCCGCACGTGCTGTGTCCGATACTTTAAATAAGCATATGTCGGGTTTCATCCTATTGCCATGCCATGTGCACGATGCCTCGGCCTTCGAGCATATTGATTGAGTCTGGAATCAAAAATATGACGGTCATTACAAACAAGGAGATCGGCTCTTTCTACGTTTTTTGGCGTCCCTTAACTACATTTCTTTAATGTCGGTTTATTCCATATAACAGTAACCTTAAATTGCGCACGTCCGGTTTGTTGCAAAGACATCCGGTAGGGGCAGTAGGAGATTTTCTTGCCTGTCTTAAAAATATCCACAAGGCAAAAATAAACAACGGCTGGCACAAAAGTGAAATTACAAAAGGTACCCATGTGTTGTTGAAAAAGCTCGGTATTGATACTACTTACTTTCATAATTTATGAAAAGTTGAGGTTAAGAGTCAAATATCTTTGAGCCCATAACAAAAAAAGCTTTCTTTAATTGATCCGCTGTTGCTAACACATGTCTTGTAGCTATGATCCTCGCAATTTCCGATTCTTTTTCAACCATTGCACGTAACAGTTTTTCGTGATCTATAATTGAATGATGAGACTGTGGTGCATCCAAATATTCAGTTTTCGGTTTTTTTTCGCGGCAGAACCTATCATAATAAAATATATAAAGCTCAGACCTCAAAAATATGGATTGTGATGTTCTGATGAGGTAATCATTTTGCGAAGCAATCATTATAGAGTTATGAATCTCTGCATTAATTTTATTATAGGCTAACGCGTCCGCTTGAGAATAGATCCCCTTTTCCATTTCAATGAGTTTTTCCAGCTGTCCTATCTGATTGTTCGTCATGTTTTTTGCCGCTTCATATGCGGCAAATCCTTCTAGATTAGCGCGAAACGAGAACAGCCTTTCCATATCATCCAATGTTAAAAATGGAACCATACAGCCTTTATTGGCCTGCATCTCCAAAAAACCCTCGGCAGCAAGTTTTTTCAACGCGCTTCTTATCGGAGTCCTGCTCATTCCAAGCTCCTGTGCGAGATCTACTTCCAAAAGCTTCTCTCCAGGGAGATATTTATGATCTATTATCAGCTGGACAATAGCTTTTGTCGCACGATCTTCCGCGGTGCATAAAATTCCCACTATTTTTTTCAAGAGTTACTCCTCCAGTGCTGTCACTCCTGTACCATTTGTACATATCATAACATACAACAAAAAGAAGACGTCAGTTTCGCAAAAAGTGAAACCGACGCCCTTAAATATTTGTAAATGTTTACTTATCATTCATAGCTTTCATAATTTTTTGATGCACACCTATTCCCCACAGCTTGCTGCAGAGAAATGTAACGATTACTACACAAACAATTGTAAATACTAGCAATATGGCGGCGCTGCTGACCCAATAAGAAATTGTATATACGACAAGGCCGATAACTCCTATCATAATGGAATAGGGCAACTGTGTCTTTACATGTTCAATGTGGTCGCACGCTGCCCCCATAGATGCTATCAACGTAGTGTCAGAAATTGGTGAGCAATGATCGCCGAATATAGCTCCGCTGAAAATAGCGGCCAAAGTAACGATCATAGGGGCTCCAAGACTTATCGTCATTGGGACCCCTATAGGAACCAGAATAGCCATCGTCCCGTAGGAGGTGCCGGTAGCAAAGCTAATGACACATGCTGCAAAGAAGAACATCGGCGCGACCGTAAAAGGCGGAAGGCTTCCCTCTACCATATGGACAATATAGCCAGCTGTACCCAAATCTTTGCATATAGAGCTCAAAGACCAAGCAAAAAGCAACGTCATAACGAGAAAAAGGTTATTTTTCATCCCGTTCATATAAATATCAAATGTTTCTTTGAAGTTGCGTATTTTATAATATATCATGAGTGTAAAGCATATCATTCCTCCAATAAAATATCCTGTTGTAAGGCCGGTTCGGATGTTTATCCCTAAAGTCTTTTTATAAGGAAAGCCATTGGCGATAAGAATTACGAAGAATATAACGAAGAGCGCCAATATTGGGAAAACAACTAAAGACATCTTAGGCTTCGCATCCTTTGAGAGCGCCGGGGGGTCCCCCAGCCCCATAGGTTGTGCATGTGGCCAATGCAGTTGCCCCGTGGTAATCACGCGCTCTTCGGCTTTAGCCATCGGGCCAAAGTCAATACCTAAGAAAGCGATGAGAGGAACCAGCAGGAGCGTACCAATGCAATAAAACTGTAGAGGTATTGTCTGAAGAAAAGCATCCCATACGGAAAGCGGTATATTGTGAGCGGCAAACTCCTTTTCCATGCAGCTCATTGCGAAGATGCCAAAACCTGATATTGGTACAAGCATACAGACCGGAGCAGAAGTAGCGTCCACGATCCACGCAAGCTTTTCGCGGCTTACCTTTAATTTATCTGTGATCGGCTGGAATATAGGGCCGACTAGCATACCGTTCGCAAAATCTGAAAACCATATGATCAGCCCCAATATCCATGCTCCCAGTACGGCTTTTTCCCTGCTGTTTATACGTTTCGTGGCGCTCAACGCCAATGCTTCCGCGCCGCCGGAGCTCGTCACCAGCATAACCATTCCTCCGATAAAAAGTACGAGTACAATCACGCTAGCGTTATAACCATCAGCCGCTTGTTTGAATAAAACATCCCTGAATACTGCTGGCACTGCGTAGAAAATATTTCCATTGAAAAGGATTACTGTCCCCAGCAAAATACTTGTAAAAAGTGATACCAAAACATTCTTTGTCACAATTGCTAATATTATAGCAAGGGCTGGCGGCAATATAGATAGAAAACCAAAATTCTCCATTAACCTCATTCCTTTCTTTTGCGGATAGATTATTTACTCATCTAATTCGTATTCCTTGTGCGTTACGATTATTCCCCGTTTTTCCAATTCCTTTACAGTTTTGATAAATGGCATCTCTACAGGTGTTATCATTCCCCCTTCTCCCAGTTCGCCATTGAGTGCCATCATTGCCCCCATACTTACAACAAAACCGACTGTTCTCGTCATTGACGTATATCCGCTAGTTAAATCTTTTTTATCTATTATTTGATATATTATGCGAACCTTTTTACCCCCCCTCATTCCCTTTACATCTACGCGCGTCAGTGTTACATCCTGTTCATCGTCTTTATAAAAAAATTGTGGCTCAGCTGAAAGTATTGCGGCAATAAAGGGGATTTTATCTACTGACACACCGTGCACGGTAACTTTTTCATCTTTCAAAAAGCCACAGTTTGCAAAGACGCGCCAAAAAGCACAGTGCCCTTTCCAACGGCAGACATAACGGCCCATTGACCGAACTTGATTTCTTATACCGAGCTCTTCTGCAAGAGCTGCAGAATCACCGTTAGGGAAACATTCCAGGACCCCGCCAAGTTCGTCTATCGAAAGAGTATGAATGTTCTTATCAAAAAATATTTCACCTGGTTCTATATCCACGACTTTGCTGTCTTTTATGATTCTGGCAGGGCGATAGTATGAGCGCATTACCCCCTCGACGGTCCATGTAAACTTATAAGAAATAGGATTATCGGCGGCCTTAATATCTGGGAAGCCTGCCCCATAAGAAATAAAATCTTCCACACTGTCATACTGCCGCACCGCCTCGCCAGCCAACAGCAAATCAAGTCCGGGATCAAGACCGCATTGAGTGAGAACAGTTATCTTCTTTCTTTTTGCCTCGCATGCAAGCTTCTCCAAGCGCTTTTTTTGCCGCTGGCGCGACTCCTCATCGTTACAAAAATTTCCCATATATGAAGCACAAGTGTAATTTGTCCCCATCTCCACGGCAAGTTCTGCCATTGGCAGGGCAAAATCTCTTGGAAGAAGGCAAATTACTATATCGACGCCTCGTATTGCGGATTCTAAAAGAGGCCTATCTGTAATGGTACCCTTTATAGGCACAATAGCCGGCGACACAGAATCAAATTTATTCAGAGCTTCTTCTAAGTCCTCCCTGTTGTCGAGGACACGAATTTCTTCAAAGTCGCCAAATTTAATTAAGTCATATAGCGCGCCATGTCCTTGTAAACCAAAACCCATTAGAAGGGCTTTCTTTTTCATATTCATTTTAACACCCCTAATATTAAATTGTATCCATTTGCCTATGCGTAATTTTATTATATACCACGTTATTGTCAAGTGGTATATATATTGTTTTTTGTGGATGGCATAAGATAAAAATATGAATTGTTTTATTTTAATAAAATAAAACTTGCTTATACGTGATTTTTATTTGTTATAAATAGCAATGTTGATAATATTACTTAAAAATTCACAAAAACTATTTTTATAAAAAATTCATGATATTGTTATATGTATAATAATTGGTTTGAAAAATAGGATACATAGTATAATTTTAAAACATATAGATGTATACATTTTATGTCTTTTTGTATAATTTTCTACTTGGTAATAATACTTACAGCTACTACATCAATTGTTGCTGAAAAAGTCCATAAACGTAGCAATAATCTGTGAAAACTCGTAATAATGGAGTAAAATATACATATAAAGTTTGTAATTATCAGAAAAAATCATGCTAATAAAGGCAAAGGCTACAGAGACAAATACAGATATAAAGAGATTCCATTTCCTGCGCGGTCCACATTCCGGGCATGAACAGAGAGTCCTCCGTAAGACTTGTGAGAACGCTCAAACGAAGAAACGCCATAGAGCCGATAATAGGGCACCTGAAAAGCGATTGTGGGATGGACCGTAATTACCTGAAAGGCAGAAAAAAGTAGAGATAAGTACTCTGATGACCAGCTGCGCCTATAAGCTGAAAAAGATACTGAAACACCTCAACGCTTCTATTGAAAACTTACATCCGGACTGAACGTCCGCGGCAAACAGCCTTGGCAACGCTTTATGCGGGGAATATACTGGCGTCAATAGTTAGCTTTGGCTAGCTAAATTATCTCAGCGTGGGGTGGTACAGATGAAGAGATTAACGGCATTGTTGGTTTTTCTCATGCTGGCTGTTATGCTCGCCGGCGGCTCTGGCACCGCGGAGGACCCTTACCGGATCGCTAACGCGGCGGAACTGCTGGCCTTTGCCACGAGCGTCAACGACGATACGCGGTACGTCAGGCTAATCTCCGACATAGATCTTAATGGCTCTTAATGGCGTAAGTGGACGCCGATCGGCAATATGAACGATTACGAGAAACAATCGACCTTCTTCCGCGGCACTTTAGACGGAGGCGGCCACGCGATCTCCAACCTGACCTTCGAGACGGACTCCTTCATCGGCGCCGGTCTCTTCGGCGTCAGCGGCGGCACTATTAGAAACCTTAACGTCGCCGATTCGTTAGTGCACGTCACACATGTCGCCGAGCTCGAGAAAAAGTCGACGGCGATCGGCGGGGTCGTCGGCTACAACATTGGCACAGTGGAGAACGTCGCGCTGACCGGTAGTTCCTCCATCCTCGGCAACAACTGCGTCGGTGGCATAATCGGCGGCAATGAATACGGCTCCGTCAGCGGCTGCCGGGCTGATGGCGTCGTGGTCGAGCTTATAGGCAACAACAGCTTTCCCGACCGCATCATCAACAAACTGCACGGCCGATGTGACGATCGCTGCGACGAACGGCGTGCACGCCATCGGCGGCCTGTGCGGCTATTCCGGAACGCACCCGGACAAGGCAAGGTTCTCTGTGGCAAACTATCCAGCGGTTATAGACGGCTGCTCCGTGAAGATAGACATCGACGCAAAGGATGCGACGCACGTCGGCGGCCTCGTCGGCACCGGCCTTTACTACTACGGCAAGGAGACGGCCTTTAAGATCACGAACTGCTCCGTATCCGGCACCATCGACGGCGCCGTGACCCCCGGTACTATCCTCGGGCGCAGCAATGAGGATAGCTCGTATGACGAAGCGACGAGGGCGAAGGTGAAGGTACTTATCGACGGCAAGCCCTCGGTAGCCGAGGTCGGCACGACCGACCGCATGTACGAGAGCGCGGATCAGGACGGATAATCGCTTACGTCCCTGGCCTGTCGCATCCGATGCTGAGGGTGTTGCAGAACGATTGCGGGGCCGTCCGAATGGGCGGCCCTTTAAATTATGGTGCTATCCACTTCTATCTGGCCTTCTCCGGCATGCCTTTATCTTTATCTTACCTCCCTCAAAGACACGACCGTCTCCGCTTCCGCCGCGCCGACCTGGTGGGATGTGCCTGCCGTCTCCTCCGTGCAGGATGTAACGACGCTGTTGTGGTAGGTGTAGCCGACGATGCCGCCGACCATGCTGGCGCCGGATAGAGTGTATGAAAGTTTTTGTAAATAGCTAAAAATACAGATAGCTTATAGGTCTCCTATAATATACACTATATTTCATAGGAGGCCTTTGTTATGGCAGGCAGGTATACGGAAGATCTGGCAATCATGTACGAGGACCGGCTCCAGGATTGAGAAACGCGTACTCAAAATCCATACTCAAAACAGGCGGAAGCACACGTCTACCCTTGACATACCTGTAAGCCTTGCGTTATATATTAAACGAGGGCTGACGCTCTGAGCTCCATTGGTTCAGCTCATCAGCCCTCAGACTTATCACAGGAAGTCCGGATTTACAGACTTTATTTTGCACCCCTGTTTTCCAAAACACACTACCGAGAGGGGGGCTGATGCTGGCTATTTTATATCTCATTTTGAATTCCTCTTCTTACTCTTCTATCTTACTTAGTTCTGAAAGTTGGGGGCTAAATACATACTGCTATGTTGTCCATTACGCAGATATCCATACGTTTAGTGTATTCATAATATGCTGAAACTCTTTCCCTTACTTTTTCCGGATTTCTAGCAGCAATGCCGTTTAAAAACGCGTGAGTTAGTGCCATTACTGAGCACAGAGGATCTACCATGGTTATATATCTTATTGGGGTCACGAATAGACAATCAGACAATGGCGCGAGGGGTGCAAGTTTGCTGTCGGTTACACCTATAATTTTTATACCTTTATCTCTAAGGTCTGACGCAAGGTTCAAAGCCCTCTTATAGTACCTGGGAGTACTGTAAGCTAAAACAACTGCATTTTCCTTATTGCACACATTCATGCATTGCACAAGTCTTATATCATCGGGAATATAAAGATCTATGATGCCGCTTCTGAAAAGGTGCATGAATTTACTGGCATAACCGGCGACAACTTCGTCTCCGCCTGAGCCAAGCAGAACAACATATTGTTTATCGCAGAGTAGCTCAACTGCGGAGTTAAAAATGTTTTCATCAATATTTTCCAGAGCTTCTGAAATTACCGTCTGTTCCAGTGAGAAGACATCGTAAAAAGCATTTCTCTTATTATCAGGAGGTGCCTCATACCTCTCCAGCGTTTCTAAACTATTTATATGACTTCGCAGTATGTTCTGCAATTCTTTTTGAAAGTCTGTATATCTGGAATACCCGAGCCTAGAAATTAAGCGTACTACAGTAGATTCACTGACATCTGCATTTCTCGCTAAATCACGCGAATTCATAAAAGCGACCTTTTGGTAATTAGCAATAATATAACTTCCAACCTGGCGCTGCTTATTAGTCAGCTGCGCGGCATTTTTATGTAATACTTCTATAACTGGTTTGCATTTCATGGCATATTATTAAACTTTTCCTCCATCAATATTTAATTCCAAGTAAATTATAATACAAGCTGCCATCTTAATGTTATACCTGATTGCTTCGCCTCCTAAAATTTCTATGCATTATAATTCAGAATATTCAGAGTTATTTCTGTGAAAATTTAATATTATAATGAAAAATCTTGATATTAACAAACTTAATATATTATTGTAAGTATTATTATATAAAGTGCGAATGTTATTGCTGTTATTATATAAAAATTGTATTGACATAAATTTTATCTATGATAAAATAAAGACAATAAAATCGTCATAAATAAAATGACATAATTTAATTCATTTATTATCAGAGGTGTTGGAATTATGAAGAAAACCGTTGCTGTTCTCGGCGCAGGAAATTCTGGGCGCGCCCTTGCCGCGGATGCGGCTCTTGGTGGACATCCTGTACGCCTTTTTGAATTCCCTGAATTTGCGGAATCTCTTAGTGCCCTCAAAAAGTCAAAAACTATAGAGGTTGTTGGAACGCAGGTAAACGCGAAAAATTTTCATCGTGAAGGTATTGCTAAACTTGATATGGTAACTACAGATATAGCTAAAGCCATGAAAGGCGCGGAAATTATCGCGTTGTCTGTACAAGCAGTAGGTTTTGAAAAATTTTTCCGTGCTATGATCCCTCATTTTGAAGATGGGCAGGTGGTAGTCCTCTATCCTGACAACTATGGTACGCTTATTCTCCGCAGACTCATGCGCGAAATGGGGTGCTCCAAAAAGATAATTATCGGGGGATGGTCAAGTCTGCCATATGGCGCCAGGATTCTCGATTATGGGTCGCTGAATAGAGTTGCCCTCTCATATCGGGCTGTATCTCTGCGCGGCGATAGCCTGCCCAGCGGCGACAGAGAACAATTCTTTAACGCGATGAAGGAATTCGCACCAATGGATTCCGTTACATTTGTTGCCGGGGATACGGTGCTTGATACCGGCTTCTGCAATGTCAACCCAATCCTTCATGTTCCCGCTACTCTTCTTAACGCTGGTGCTATAGATAATTGGGGTAAAATCGACTATGTTGGAGCAATGGATGTTTATTACTGTATATATCACTATGCTTTTTCGGAAAATATATCAAAAGTTCAGTATGCTTTCTATCTTGAAGAGGTCAAGATAGCCGAAGCGCTAGGTGTTGGCATTCAGACTTATCCAGAAGATGTATTTTTCTCTCGTATGAGTCTACTTGGCGAGGAATGCCTTGGCAAAGGCTACAGAACCCCACTTGACAAGAATCTTCCCGAAGTAATAGGGATGGTTTACAACAAAAATGATCGTTTTACCCTCAAAAGCCGCTATATTACAGAAGATGTTCCCGTTGGATGCAAAATATATAAAGAACTGGCCCGACTCATGGGGGTTGAGACGCCTATAATCGACAGCATGATGGTTTTGGCTGGCACAATGAATGGGGTTGATTACTTTAAAGAGGGTTTCGATCTTGAATATCTCGGTATAAAAGGAATGGATAAAGAGCAGCTTCTAACATATCTCAGAGAGGGTAGGATATAGCCAGGTTATAAGGAGGTTGATTCGTATGGCAATTTGCAATGCAAACCCTGAAATATGGAGGCAGCTCCAGCCGAGGCAGAAAGACGAAATATACGATGTCTCTTTGAGAATATTACGGGAGATTGGTGTACGAGTCGGCTCGGCATCGGCAAGAAAACGTCTCGGCAGTAACGGTGCCAGAGTTTGCGGAGAAGTAGTATATATTACCGACGAAATGGTCTCATCTGCGCTAAAAACATCGCCGAGCGTCTTTAAGATATACAGGACAACAGGAGAAGAAGCCATGCTTCTTGACGGCAGAAGCGTCTACTTTGGTTCCGGAACTGACAGTGTAAAATATCTTGATCCTTTCAACGGTGGCATTACCCCATGTAATAGAGAATCGGTCCTCGTGATGTCTATGCTTACAGAGATGCTTCCCAATATAGATTTTATCGATGCGGTTGGCATGATATCCGATATAGACACCAGACTGGGCAGCCGTTTTGCGTTTTCAATCGCCCTTGCAAACACTACTAAAGTTCTCAACTTTTGCGCAGATACTGCGGAAAGCTATAAAGATATAATACAGCTTGCTGCGGATTTTTCAGGTGGTAGCGAAAATTTAAAGAAAAAGCCATTTTTATTCGGTTATAGCGAACCGGTGTCTCCACTTTTTCACAGCGGAGATGGATGTGACAAACTTGATGTCTGTGCAAGGGCGGGCGTGCCTGTAGTTTATATGCCATACTGCATGAGGGGAGGAACAGCACCGATCACATTCGGGGGTGCTATGGTCCAGAGTATGGCGGAAATACTTTCAGGGCTTGTTATTCACCAGAGTTGTGTACCAGGAGCACCCTTCATCATGGGCTGTATGCCTTCGGTTTTTGACATGAAAACTACTGTCGGAGCCTATGGTGCAGCGGAATTCCATCACGGAGTGCTCGTTTCGTCGGAAATGGCAGACTACTTTGGCTTGCCGTTTTACGGAACGGGTGGTACGACAGATGCAGGGACATTAGACTTTCAGGCGGGGGCCGAAAGCATGATGTGCTTCATGTCCAGTATGGCTGGCAAGATAAATTTTGTGCACGATGTAGGCACTCTTTGTCATAACGTAGTGCTCTCTCCGGAATTTCTTGTTATGTGCAACGATATGATTGATAATTTGAGAATATTTAAACAAAAAATTAATTTCAACTATGAGGATTACAGGTTTGAGCTTATAAGAGAAACAGGTCCTTCAGGACATTATCTTACCCACGACGATACCCTTACTAATTTCAAGAAAATTAAATATTCAAAGTTCTTTACAAGGGATGTTTCTTATGAGACACCCAACAACATGGCCGAGAAGTTAAGAAAGGAAACACAGAAATTAATAAAAAATTTTGTTCCACCATCGTACTCTGAAGCTCAGATTGAGGCTATTAAATCCGCAGAAAAATGTTGGAGGAAGTCTGCATCATAATAATTTATACAGGGAGGGGATATTATGTATTATCTTCCAAGAGACAGAGATATAGATTATGTTGAAGAAAGGGGGCGATACTGTTCTGGCGCCGGATTAGGGGTGCTCCTTGTAGATGAGATTTACCCTGCATTTCCAGGAGATGTTAGAAACCCGAGCGCATTTTCATATCCGATACAGTACGAAGTGGTTGATGGAATGGACATCCAAGGACTGATTCGATCGGAAAACAAAGAACAGTACCTTGCGAGGATTATCAAGGCTGCAAAAAAGCTGGAAAGAATGGGATGCAAGGCGCTGATCGGTGAGTGCGGTTACTTTTCGTATTTTCAAAGAGAAGTGGCTGACGCAGTAAATATTCCAGCATTCATGTCCAGTTTGCTGCAAATAAGATGGGCTCAGTCTGTAATTGGAGCAAAAAAAGTTGTGGGTGTTTTGATGTCTGGCAAAGCTGAAATGCTGGAGAAACATCTTACAAACGTAGGCGTAGAATTGAATACAAATTATGTTGTTGAAGGCGCCATGGATGGCGGCAATTGTCATCAGTTTCATCTTTTATGGGACTATCGCTTCAGAGAAGGGCCGGCACGCGCAAGTTATAAAGAAGCAGAAAGAGATTTCGTAAAGTGTGCGGTTGATTTTTACAGGGGATACCCAAATATGGGAGCCATGGTATTGGAATGCACTGGATTTCCGCCTTTTGCACGTGCTATACAAAGAGAAATAGATATACCAATTTTCAGTTGGGCGACATTAATGGATTATGCCTATCTAATTACGAGACACAGAGATTTTTACGGTAATATTTAATTTTTCATAGTAATACAATAAAAAACTAAACGGAGGAATTGACATGTCAAAAAAAATATTCGCAGTTTGTACGATAGCGGTATGCATTTCATTCTTAATTGGTTTTGTAGGTATAGGTGAAGCAAAACCTTTGCTTGTTCGTATTGGCGGGCAGGTCCCTGTAGACCAGATGGGTTCTATAGCTATTAATGAAATAGCTAAAGAAATTGAGACAAAAACCAACGGAGCGATAAAAGCCCGTACATATCCTGCAAGCCAGCTCGGAGACTATGTTCTCATGTATGAGGAACTTATGCGCGGTGACCTCGACATGGCGATGATCACCGCTCCTACGCACGTGGACACCAGGTTTGTTCTTCCATGGATGCCATACCCTGCAAAAGGCTGGAATGATGCCAAACGCGTTTTCGACAAGAATGGATGGCTTGTCAAAACGATGATTGCTGCGCATAAGGAAAAAGGTGTGAGATTTATGGGGTTTTTCATGAATGGATTCGGCGGCGTGGGTACGACAAAACCGGTAAAGAATATTTTGGATTTTGCAGTGCCTAAGAATATAGTTCTTCGCTGTTCACCCATCGCTCATTCAAGATATTTAGTGGAATCTCTAAACTTCAGAAGCGTAACTATTCCGTATGCCGAACTTTACGTATCTCTCCAGACTGGTGTAGCAGACGGATGGGTCGGTGGAAACCCTGCATATAACTATACCGGCTTCAGGGATGTCGTTAAATATTATTACCAGATTAATAATGAGGTCAACGCAGATCAGGTTCTAATAAGCGAAACAACATGGAAAAAGTTTACACCAGAGCAACAGAAAATAGTTACAGAAGCGATAGAGAGGCAAAATAAAAGAAGTTTCGAGTCGGCCGAAGCAGAGGATCAAAAGTATATAGACCTTATGAAGAAATCTGGCATAAAGGTTTATACATATACAGAAGAAGAACTTTCGAAAACTGCGGAACATGTGAGATCCGTCGTGTGGGAACAGATGAAACCTGACTTAGGCGAGAATTTATATAAAGAGCTTGTTAAAGAGTTCAATATAAAATAAGGTTTTGCTTCTACGCGGCGCGTTTGTTATCAATTTTTGATTGGTTATGTATGCGCCGCATTTATACATACATATTATATTTTAGCCATAAAGAGGAGATGAAACTGTAATGACAAAAACTTCGTTTGGCTATAAATTTATTGGTGCATTAGATATTATACAAAAGGGCGTTTTGATTATCTCTACAGCTACGGTTCTGGCACTCTTAGGAACGTCGATAATATGCAGATATGTTTTGCATGTCAATATGTATGGACTAGAAGAATTAGTGCAAATGGCTGGCTACTACCTTTACTTTATGGGAGCCGGTTTCAGCGTGAGGCTTGGGTATGAAATAAAGGCGGATATGGTAGACCTTTTCCCTGTCAGGCAAAAAGTGAAAGATTATATACATGCGGCGGCAAACGTCATCTCCGTAATTTTAGCGTTTTTGTTTGTGTATTGGGGGTTTCTTATGATTGGATGGGGAGTGAAAGTAAATCCTGTTACGCCAGGGTTGCGCTTGCCTATCATGATATCTTACATCGGTGTTGAAGCTGGATTTGTCTTTGGTTTCATTTATACGCTGATTAATGCCTATAAGTTCTGTAAGTTATTAAAATGCTCATAAGGTTGGTGGCTAAACTATGACATTAATTTCCATGATTGTCCTTTTAATAGCTCTGGCTGTTGGCATACCAGTAGCACTGGCGTTTCTTGCTTCTACGGCATGCTTTGTGATTGGCGGATACTCCCCTGCGCAGCTTGTTCCTTATGGTTTCAACAAGGCTGGAGCGATGGTGCTGATTGCGATAGCAATGTTCATACTCGCCGGTCAGCTGATGCGCAAAGGTGAAATTGGCGATAAACTTATTGACCTTGTAGAATTAAAAGCATCGAGGATAAAGGCTGGCCTGGGAGTTGTGGGGGTTGTTTCATGCGCGTTGTTCGGCTCATGTACTGGAAGCGCAAGTGCAACCATTTCCTGCATAGGTTCTATATTGTTTCCGCGGCTTGAAAAGGCAGGATATCCAAAAGCTCATTCCGCCGCATTACTCTCTAATGCCGCCACATTAGGCATGCTTATTCCGCCGAGCGGAACGATGATTCTTTATGCATGGCTTGGAGGGCAGTCTGTGCTTGCCTGTTTTCTCGCTTCCGTTATTCCTGGCATAATATTAACGGCTCAGTTTTCTCTTATTAACTGTTTCTTAATGAGAAATGTTGATTTGGTAAGAATACCAAAGATGAGTAAAGAAGAAAAAAGAAAAGAATCCAGCCGTAGGACAAAAAAAGCGCTTCCGGCCTTCGTGATGCCTATAATCGTCTTAGGCGGTATATACAGCGGTCTTATGACGCCCACGGAGGCAGCGGGGTGTGCCGCTATTTATGCCATTCCTCTAGGGTTATATATCTATAAGACAACGACATGTAAAGAGATTTTAGACTGCTTTGTCGATTCCGCCGCTAATGCTGGAGCGATAATGTTTATGTTGTTTTCTGTTATGATACTGAGCAAGTTGTATATTATGGAAGATGTTCCTAATCAGATAGTAGATTTGCTACTATATGTATCAGATAATAAATATGTAATTTTGATGATGATTAATGTTTTTTTATTTATCATTGGAATGATTATGGACGACACCAGCGGTATTCTCCTTGTTACCCCGATACTTGTCCCAATAATATTAAAGCTGGGTTTTGATCCTATACATTTTTCAGCGATTGTTGCAGTTAATCTTGGAATGGGCAACACTACTCCTCCAGCCGCTCCTCTTCTCTATCTAGGCTCGCGCCTTGGAGACGCTCCGCTGGGCGATATGCTGAAACCATGTTTCTATCTGATAATTTTTGGCTGGATACCAAATCTTATTCTCACAACGTACTGCCCTATTTTATCAACATGGCTCCCGAAACTGATACTTGGATAAATGTACGAAGAGGGAATTGATATGTCGCAAATTTTAGAGACAATAGCAGGGGCGCTTGCGGACGGCGCTGTCGATAACGTGAAGAACGGCGTCAGAAAGGCCATAGACGATGGGGTTTCAGCTAAAGACATATTAAGTAAAGGGTTAATCTCAGGCATGGATAAAGTCGGTTTGCTTTTTAAAGACGGTGAGATGTTTGTGCCTGAAGTTCTTGTCGCAGCAAAAGCTATGCAGGCCGGGTTGGAAATAATTAAACCTTTGCTGTTGTCTGACGGAGTGCAATCCGTTGGAAAGATTCTCATGGTGACCGTAGAGGGGGATCTTCATGATATCGGCGTCAAATTAGTAGGAATGATGCTTGAGGGTGCGGGCTTTGAGGTAATTAATCTGGGGGTCGACATCCCAGCCGCTAAAATTATTGAAAAAGTTAAAGAGTTGCGCCCTGACATTTTGGGGCTTTCGGCAATGCTGACAACTACGATGGCCTCGATGAAGAATGTTATGGATGCGCTTAAGGAAGAGGGATTGCTGGATAATATAAAGGTTATGGTTGGCGGAGCGCCTCTTTCTCCAATGTACGCAGAAAAAATAGGCGCGCATTATTCCGCGGACTCCAACGAGGCCGTATTTCTTGCCAAAAGCCTCATTAAAAAAACATAGCTATGTAATCTGGCGAAAAAATAGAGACTATCAAAGACCTGATTATATTTTCAGCCCTGCCATATGTCTCATTGTCAGCTGCTGACATTATAGTCCATTGCACATGATGAACTTAGTATTATACGAGAAAAGTTGCATTGTTTTTAGAAATTTTAATACTAGGAGGGTATTATCGTGAATAGACATTTAGATATAAAAGGAATTAACGAGGAAATTGAAAAAATTCTTATACCGTATGTCCGTATAAAAAGTTTTACCAATACAGTTGGAGAAAAAGATATAGAAGATTTTTTTCGATATTATTTTAGTAATAAACCTTATTTTCAAAAAAATGAAGACTATTATGGTACTCTTCCGATAAAAGATGATCCGCTGAACCGATCTGTAAGCTGGGCCTTAGTAAAAGGCAGTGGTTGTGAGACGGTTGTGCTTATCCACCACAGTGATATTGTTAGTATAGAAGATTTCCGCAATTATAAAGAATATGCTTTAAGCCCGTATGAATTAGAGAAAAAACTGCGCTGTATTATTGCTTCCTTGCCTGCGGATGTATCCAACGATTTAGAAAGCGGAGACTATCTGTTTGGACGCGGCGTCTGTGATATGAAGGGAGGCGGCTCCATCCAAATCGCACTGATGAATTACTATAGTAAGATCAGTGATTTAAAAGGGAATTTAGTATTGTTGGTTCTTCCAGACGAAGAAAACCTTTCCGCCGGAATGAGGTCTGGCGTGGTGTTATTAAGGGAATTACAAAATAAATATAATTTAAATTATAAATTGATGATTAATTCTGAGCCACATCAAAGAAAACAAAAAGATATCGGAGTGTTTTCTATTGGTTCAATTGGGAAGCTAATGCCATTTATCTATGTCCGAGGATTCCTTGCTCACGCTGGGAAGGTATTTGAAGGGCTTAACCCGCTGAACGTCATGTCAGGAATTGTAAGAGCAACAGAGTTAAACAGTAATTTCAGTGACACCGTATTTTCAGGAGAAGCTTCTCCCCCTCCTACATGGCTCTATTTTAAAGATAGCAAAGAACATTATGACGTTTCGATGCCGTTGTTTGCATACGGGTGTATTAGCGTTCAGACCATGAAGCAGACGCCGAAAGAAGTATTGGATAAGATTAAAATTATCGCAGAGGGTGTTTTTAAACAAGTACTTAATGATACTCAAAAAAGCTACGACGCTTTTTGTGAAGTTACAGGGGTTCCACAGCAGCGGTTACCATGGTCTGTCAAAGTTATCAGTATAGGAGAGTTTTTAAAAGATGTTCAGCAAAACCTCGGAAATGAATTTAACGGTAATTACAATAAAATTATGGATAATTTATTTTCTGATGTGAAAACAGGAAAAATGGTAGTGTAACTTATTCTGTGTAAACCCCTTGCCCCTGGATCGATGTAAGACATCAAAGGGTTACCGTTACTGCTTCAGTATCACCATAATGACATACGCTATCCGGGCTGTCAATGGACTGCAGCCCGGACTTTTCTTATAGGCGTTTAGGGCTATTCCAGATCTCCGGGTTCTATGCGTTCCTCAAAGTAAATGCACAGCTGTGACAGAATTTTACTCCAGTCCCTGTCCCTGCCGGTCCACTTTTCAGTGATGTCCATCGTCGCAAGATAAAGGAGCTTGAGAAGGGCGTCGTCTGAGGGGAAGATCGTACGTGTTTTTGTCACTTTCCTGAGCTGCCGGTTGTAGTTCTCGATCTGGTTTGTCGTATAGATCATCCGGCGCAGCTCATAGGGATACTTGAAATAAGCGGATAACTGAGGCCAGTTGTTCCGCCAGCTCGCTACCGAAGACGGGTATTTCGAGCCCCACTTCTCTTCAAGTCTGTCAAGCCCTTCCTCGGCCTGCTCCAGTG
>NZ_JMKI01000055.1 GCF_000712295.1 Synergistes jonesii
CAGCGCTTCGCGCCGCAAATCGTTGATACGCCTGATAATATTAAGCTTTCTTAAGTTCTGACTGGCGATGACGGCGGCGGAACTCCTATTCTCTGTATAGCCGGCGCGGACGACGGCCTCAGTGCCGTTGCCCCTGCATTCGCCGACGTAAAACTGACAAAACCGCTCCTGCATCTCACTGAGCGCCATCATTACCGCCTCCTTTCAATAAATCGTCTATAGTCTGTGTCAATAACCAGAGAAAATGTCACCCTAATTGTTCTGAGAAAATGTCACTCCCTCCCTGTTTGTGTGTTATTATATATAGCAGGTTTGATTTTAAATCCACCCCGCCAGGGGTGGTCCGAAGCAGGCTTGTGTGGTGACACAGCGCCTGCTTTCTTTTTCACGCCTACATCGATCGCTTTTTGCGCCCTAAACACCTTCTTCATTAGGACTGGCATGCCGTTTTGTATGACGTAAACGGCCCCGTCAAAGGTTTCCCTGACTTCCAGTATTCTTCCACGAACAAATACGGGGCTCTTTTCATCCTCTGGAGTATATATCTCCCCTTTGTATGATATGGTATTCCCCCCGCCGGCCCTTCTCGTGTCCCTTATGGAGAAAACAAGTCCGAGATCGATGCTTCTGTCAAAAGGCATGCAGGCGCTACCGTCCTCATGCGGCAGCACTGCAAACCTGCGGTTATAGTCGCTGATAAAACCTTCCGCTATCATCTTATTAGCGTCAGCGATGTTTGTGATGGATGAAAACCTCAATTCGGCGATGAGCCTGTCCTGAAATGTATTCCAGAGCCTTTCTATACGTCCCTTGGCCTGAGGGCTGTGCGCCGTTATCTGCTTTATACCAAGCTCATACAGCGCCTTGCCGAAGTTTGACAGCGGCAGCTCCGTTCCGCTCAAAATCTCATCGTCGGTCAACTCCTTGGGCGAACGGAATATAGTATGGCGGTCGCTGTATATGGACAGAGGCAATCCATATGCAAGCATCCCTTGTTCCAGCGCCGCGGCATAGCCGCGCATACATTCAGTTTCAGTAAAGAACGCCCCTGTAACGACCCCTGTCGCATCGTCTATATATGCGTGCAAAGTTGCATATCCGTGTTCTTCACCAAACCACTTGTGTCTGCTTGCATCGGTCTGCCACATAATACCGGCGGTCGTCTTCCTTGGACGCGGCCGGTGCTGTTTTGCTTTATGCTTCACCGCCTTCTTGCTCTTTATACCGGCTCCTTTAAGCACACGGAACACCGAAGAACGGCTCACAGACATTCCCTCCGCTTCGTTCAGGCGTTCAGTGAAATGAGAGAAATTATAGTCAAAATACCTCCCCTCAAACAGCTCGACAATCCTCGTTTTAACCTCATCTGAAAGAGCGTGCCTCGGCTTCCGTCCCGCGTTTCCATGCACCATCCCCCTTGCGCCGTTTCTGGCAAAGCTGGCTTTTAGCCTTATGATTTGTCTTATAGAAATACCAAGCTGTTCAGATGCCTCACCATTAGTCACTAAGCCTGATGACGCGGCTCCTATAATCCTTACCCTTCTCGCTTCATCGTTTGTCATACTCATCATGATCTGCCTCATAGTGACATTATCTCAGAACGATTAGAGGGTGACATTATCACAGAACAACAACACGAGAAGGCAGGAATCTTGACTCTTGTAAGAATGTCTGTTATTTTCAAGGCACAGSTGGRCACAGCTTCTGACTGTGTCCACCTGCCTTGAAAATAACAGACATTCTTACAA
>NZ_JMKI01000056.1 GCF_000712295.1 Synergistes jonesii
TCATAGAGCAGCACTTCGTTCACCGCCTGGAACGCCTGCCCCTTCACGGCGTCGATTTTCCCGCACTCGATCGCGGTGCGTTGCGCGGCGGTGAGGGCGTCGATCAGGTCGTCGTAGTTGTCGTCTATTATTTTTGTCCAGTTTGTCATTTTTGTTTCCTCCTCTTTTTTGTGGGGCGATTGCCCCTCTTCTTTATGTTTCTATTATAACACCCTCGTGTAATTTGTCAAGCGTTTTCATAAAAAAATATGAGATTTTTTTCGAAAAAAAATAAAGGGGGCGGGGACTGCGAGCCCCGCCCTGCACTGCACACATGGAGAGATGTATATAGATGTATATAGATGTATATATGTTATTTACATTTGGCAGTCCCCCTTCTTATGGTAGGACGCGAGCCCTACCCCTGTAAAAGCAAAAGCCTTCCCTGCGCAGCCGCCTCCGCGATGCGTTTTTTCGCGACCTCGCAAAAGTGTTCTTCTTTTTCTATGCCTATCCACCGGCGCCCTGTGTTCTCCGCAGCAACCGCCGTGCTGCCGGAGCCTATGCAGTTGTCGAGGATCGTTTCTTTCTCATTGCTATAGGTGCGTATCAGGTATTCCAACAGAGGGACGGGCTTCTGCGTGGGATGTTTCGTGCGCTCCCTGTTTTTTACAAAACCGCCGCCGTTGAAATTAGAAAAATCGATAACGGACTCGGGATAACGGCTGCCGTCATCTACCATCACCCCCCCCTTGAACTTACTGTATATTCTACAACGGGCATCCTCTTGGACCCTTATCCGCGGACGATTTCTGCTTTGTGTTTTTTGTGGATTATATGTGGGAAGCGCTTTATAAAACACGCATATATTTTCATGCCCTTTCAACGGCATTTTGTGCGCGTTGAGAAACCCCATCTTCATTGTCTTGCGGTAAATAATTTCATATCGAAACTTCTTGCGGTTGCTGTTTATTATATCGGTTGTAAACGGCTGCTGCGAGAAAAGCACCACAGCCGCATTTCGTTTGCAAATGCGGTTATAGTGCTCCCATAACGGCTCAAATGGGATCACAACGTCCCAATCGCATGCTGTCATGCCATACGGCAGGTCGCAGAGCACCATATCAACACTGCCATCGGGAATATCTTTCATTATTTCGAGGCAGTCGCCGTGATAGAGCTTTCCATTAGGATTTTCATAAAATAGCATTTTTTCTTTTCCCCTCCTATAAACAAAAAGCGGGCCCCCGAAGGAGCCCGCACCGTGCTATACTATCAGCCTAATCCCTGCGCCTATACGACGCAGCCCCCGGTCGGTCTCGGCGCGAGAGCGTGCGGACGCGGGGTTTTATGCTATTCTTACCCCGCACGCCTTGGCCAGCGCAAACGTCCTGTTGCGCCAGCCGTTCCTAAAACGCTTTTGGTTCGGGCGCGCCGCTATAATGGCGTCGTAGAAGTTCAGGCGCTTGACGAGCAGCATTTTCGAGAGCGCGAGCCCGTTTTTCCAGGCAAGCGTATAGAGCGTTTCGCGCGTCTTGGGGCCCCACTTTCCATCTATCACGACGAACGCCCCCAGCGACGCGCAGGCGCGCTGCGCTATACGCGCCGCGTTGCCCATGCCGTGGTTCACCGCCATATCGAACATTATCATGTCCACCGGCTCGCCGTAGCGCCCCCAATCGTAGGGGGCCCAGTAGCGGACGTTGTATATCGCCATCGCCTCGGATTTCGTCAGCGCTTTTATGTTGTTATGCTTGACTATGCCGGAGGCATAGGCGGCAGAGAGCGTCCCCTGCGTGATGCCCCTGTTCGTCGGGCCGCCCCTGTCCGCCGGGTTGTTCACGTAGCCGCCCTCCCAGCGGAGGGTGAAGGCTATGGCGCGTTCCCAGCTCATTTTTTCAGGCCGTACTGCTTGTACAGGGCTTCTATGCGCTCGTTGACGCCGCCCTTCACTTCGCCTACGGCCTTCGCCGCGGCCGACGCCGGCACGTCTATCACCGCGGCGATTTTCTGCGTCTGCTCGGGCGTGAGTTCTGCCGCCTCCCATTTGTGCCCTACGAGCAGGTTCATCTTGTCGCAGGCCATATCCACCAGCAGCCCGAAGGCCGGCCCGTCGAATGGTTCCAGATACCACGGCAGCTTCACCATGTCGTCGAGCCGCTGCACCACGTAGGCGCGCTTTTCTATGCCCGTGCCGCCGGGTATAGCGCCCTCGGCTTCTATGACCAGCTGCAACACCCACATTTTCAGCGAGGCTATAGCGCCCGCCGCGAACTTCGCAAGCAACTCTTTGATTTTGTCCATTTCTCTTATATCTCCTTCTTAAAAAAGTTTGGGAATGATTATCCCCGTGATGAGCCCTCCGACGAAAAGGGCTCCGCCTGTGACGACGTCCAGCCGCGCCTGCGTTTTCTCTATTTCGGACAGGCGGTTGAACAGCTCCTTGTGCGAGGCTGTGTTCTTCTCCTCGAACTTCTCCAGCTGCGTCGACAGCTGGGACAACGTCACTTCGAGCGTTTCGTCATTCATGCTGCATTCCCCCTATATCAGCCGGGACAGAGCCCAGCCCCAGAAAAGACAAGAGCCGGCTATCACGCCGGCCCAGACCACAGCCATTTTTACGTCCATTGTTTTCGCTCCTTTATTAAATGTCTGCTGAAATGATCACCCTCGAAGGCACGTACAGCACGGCGTCCGTCAGCCCGTGCGCCACGTCCGTAGTCACTCGCACGCCGAGCGTCTGGTTGTACGAGATGAACTCCACGTTCGAAATCGCCAAGCCGGAGACGCTGCCCATCGACAGCGTGCGCAGCTGGAACTCGCCGGATTCAAGGCTCGGCGCTGAACGCAGCGACGCAGGAAGCGGGATGTTGAAATCCAAATAAGTCGTCGAATAGTTCGTCATGCGGAAGCGGCTCGGCGTGCTTATCGCCATCGCGTAGCGGAGGCAGGCGAGCAGTTCCGTATCGTAGTTCCCCGGAGCCGCCTGCGCCAGCGTGCTCTCGTCTCCGTACTCGAGCATAGCCCGCGCTATGTTCAGCGTCTCGCCGGTGGTGCAGGATATATACGCGCAGAGGTAGCCGGACGCGTCGGACGGCACGACCGCCGTTATGCTGTGTACGCCCGCGCCGCTCATCGCCCTGCTCGTCGGGTTCGCGACGCTGTATATGTCCGGGTTCGCGAAGACGCCTATTCTGCCGGAGCCGGCGAGCAGCTGCACCGACAGCGTAACCGTCCGCCCCGCGAGCCCGACGAGTCGTATCGGCTGTATCATATACGCCGCGCCGTTCGTGCAGGAGAGCGTGACGTAGCCGCTGTTTCTCCGCACGCTGCCGCCGGACGTATATAACGCCCAGCGGTCGAGCGTATATTTGCGGCTCACCGAATATTCACTTTCCGCACGCTGGTTGACCGGATTGCGGAAGTCCGCGTTGTCCAGCATGTTACGCTTCTCATACGCC
>NZ_JMKI01000057.1 GCF_000712295.1 Synergistes jonesii
CCTGTCTGAAATGTATTCCAGAGCCTTTCTATACGTCCCTTGGCGTGAGGGCTGTGCGCCGTTATCTGCTTTATACCAAGCTCATACAGCGCCTTGCCAAAGTTTGACAGCGGCAGCTCCGTTCCGCTCAAAATCTCATCGTCGGTCAACTCCTTGGGCGAACGGAATATAGTATGGCGGTCGCTGTATATGGACAGAGGCAATCCATATGCAAGCATCCCTTGTTCCAGCGCCGCGGCATAGCCGCGCATACATTCAGTTTCAGTAAAGAACGCCCCTGTAACGACCCCTGTCGCATCGTCTATATATGCGTGCAAAGTTGCATATCCGTGTTCTTCACCAAACCACTTGTGTCTGCTTGCATCGGTCTGCCACATAATACCGGCGGTCGTCTTCCTTGGACACGGCCGGTGCTGTTTTGCTTTATGCTTCACTGCCTTCTTGCTCTTTATACCAGCTCCTTTAAGCACACGGAACACCGAAGAACGGCTCACAGACATTCCCTCCGCTTCGTTCAGGCGTTCAGTGAAATGAGAGAAATTATAGTCAAAATACTTCCCCTCAAACAGCTCGACAATCCTCGTTTTAACCTCATCTGAAAGAGCGTGCCTCGGCTTCCGTCCCGCGTTTCCATGCACCATCCCCCTTGCGCCGTTTCTGGCAAAGCTGGCTTTTAGCCTTATGATTTGTCTTATAGAAATACCAAGCTGTTCAGATGCCTCCCCATTAGTCACTAAGCCTGATGACGCGGCTCCTATAATCCTTACCCTTCTCGCTTCATCGTTTGTCATACTCATCATGATCTGCCTCATAGTGACATTATCTCAGAACGATTAGAGGGTGACATTATCACAGAACAACAACAGCGGCTGCTTTTTTGCTTGACCTCGCAACTTTAAAAGGCTAAACTTTAGAGTTGTAAGCGAACACAAATTCGGGCGCAAAGCCCGGGGAAGGAGAAAATTTTATGGACGCAAGCGGCCCCAGTCCTGAACCTGCTGGACCATATAATTTATTTTTCCGCTGACGTCCGCCGGCTCTCCGTGCCTGCGGGCGATGCGGGTGCGGAGGAAAGCATATGCTAAAAATCACAAAAACTACAGAGACGCATCTCATCGAGCTCTCTCCGGAAAGGATAGAAGCGGGTGCGTGGATAAATCTTGTACGCCCTACCGCGGACGAGCTTTCTGAGGCGGAAAGGATGACCGGAGCGCCGCAGGATTTCATACGCTCCGCAATGGACCCTGAAGAGTCCTCGCGCATCGAAATCGAAGAGAATCATATACTCGTCCTCATCAACGTTCCCATCGACCATGAATCGCACGATTACGAATACGACACGATACCGCTCGGCATCATAATCACGCCGGATTACTTCGTGACGATATGCCAGGAGTACAACGACGTCATTCAGAATTTTTCCGAGGCGCGCTTCCGCTACTTCTGCACCTTCAAGCGCACTAGGCTGCTCTTCCAGATACTTTACCGCTCGGCGATGCTCTTCCTCAAAGACCTGCGCCAGATGACGCGGCGTTCGGATCAGATAGAGCAGGACCTGCGCCAGTCGATGAAAAACGAAGAGCTCTTCCAACTGCTCGACCTGCAGAAAGGCCTTACCTACTATTCGATGTCGTTGCGCTCGAACAAGGTCGTCGTCGAACGCCTGCTGCGCCTCTGCTCCAATCCGCAGGTTAGCCACATAATAAAATTTCGCGAAGAGGACGACGACCTGCTCGACGACGTCCGGGTCGAATACGACCAGGCGATAGAGATGGCGCAGATTCAGACGGACGTCCTCGCCGGAATGATGGACGCCTTCGCCTCCGTCATTTCGAACAACCTGAACATCGTCATGAAATTCCTCGCGTCGATAACGATCGTGCTGGCGATTCCCACGATGGTCGCGAGCTTCTTCGGCATGAACGTCCCCGTGCCGTGGACCGCCCATCCGATGGGCTTCACAATAGTCTGCTTCATAGCGCTCATTATGACGATAGCGGCGACCTGGGTGCTCTGGAAGAAGAGGCTCTTTTAGCGGCAGGCGCGCTGATGGTATAAAAATATAAAGGCCTTCCGCGTTTTCCTGCGGAAGGCTTTCTCGTTTACGGCTTTAGCTCTTTTAAAGCGCGCTGACGCCGCCACGGTTCTTGTAAGTGCTTCCTGTACGGCATGTCAAGGACGATCGACGAGAATGTCTGCCCGTACTCTCCGAGAGAAACCAGAAATGACTGAAGGTCCTTTACAGACTGAAACACAGTCGCCATAACGAAGTTGTTGTCGCCGGTGATATTCCAGCATTGAAGCACACAGAAGGAATATCCAAAAGTTTTTTGCCCAAAGCCTCTTCGTATAAGAGCTGAAAAAGCGCGGGTTCAATATCCAGGAAACATTTAAATTCATATAGTTCCGCATCCACAAACACGGCGAAAAAGTTGGGAGACACTGTCTTTAGCATCTCCCAATTTTAACTTTAACTCAAGAGCTATAAACGATTTCCGCGGGAGTTTGATAAAGTAAGCGGACTGTCGTTTAGCACCAAATCTTTGCGTGCTGTTTCATACATGAGATGTTCATAGTCTCATAATAAGTATTTCAGATAACTATAAATTATTCTCTTTTCCATTAAATTCCTCTTTCATCGCTTTCACCAGTGCATAGGCCATGAAGAGCGTCATTATAGAGTAAGGAAACGAGATAATTCCAGCCAATTTCTGTATCCCTCTGAAGTCACCTGCGAAAAGGGTGATAGCGGATATTACAGCCATAAGGGATCCCCATATAAAAAGTCTCTGCTTAGACGGATTGATGTTGCCGTTGCTTGACAACATCCCAACGACAAAAGTTCCAGAGTTGGCAGATGTTATCAGGAATGTAGCTACCAGAATAAAACACATAACAGTGGTAATCGTCGTGAATGGAAACATGCCCATAAGATCCCAGAGCGCCATTGACATATTGTTCACTGAAGAATCGGCTAAAGCGCAATTAGGGGTCTTAAATAGCACCGAGATGGAGGCTCCCCCGAATATTGTCATCCATGCAAAGCTGCCGAGCGGAGGAATAAGCAGAGAACCGGCCACGAGCTCTCTCATTGTCCTTCCGTAAGATACTCGCGCAAAGAAGACACCGCAGAGTGGCCCCCACGAAAGCCACCATAACCAGTAAAGAACTGTCCATCCACGCTGCCATAAGTCAAAATCAGTATCCCACGGGCTCACGCGAAGCGTCCAGTCAGGAAGATTTGCTACGTAGGTGCCAAGCGACGTTATGAATGTCTGTATTATTCCCAGCGTAGGCCCGAACAAAAACAGGAAAGCACATATAATTATTGAAAGGTAAACGTTGATGTCGGCAATAACTTTGATTCCTCTTTTTAATCCGATCACGGCCGTGCTAATGTAGACGACCGACATAATTGCAAGAGAGATTTCAGCGAACCATAGATTATTGGAAACATTAAAGAAACGGGCAATACCAGCCCCCATCTGCGAAGAGGCTATACCAAGCGAGGAAGCGATACCAGCAACAGTCAGGAAAACCATCCATGAATCTACAAAATGAGAACAACAAAGTGCCGTTTTCTCGTTTTTAAACAGAGGCTCTACAAAGTTTCCAATGAGCGCTGGTTTATTTTTCCTCATACTGAAGTATCCGATAACCATCGCGGTTATCCCATATATACTCCAGGGATGGCAGCCCCAGTGAAGGAAACTGAGCTGCATCGACAGATCTGCCGCCTGTGGAGAACCAGGCGTGACGCCAAGAGGCGGGCAGAGGAAATGATAGGCGGGCTCCGCGGCTCCAAAGAAGACAAGCCCGCTGCCCATGCCTGCTGAAAAAAGCATTGCCAGCCAGGAAAATGTACTAAATTCAGGTACGGAATTGTCTGGGCCGAGTTTTACCTTTCCATATCTTGAAAACGCGATATAGATCATAAAAAATATGTAAAACGTGACGACTGATACAAGATACCAGTTGGTAGTGTAACTTATTCTGTGTAAACCCCTTGCCCCTGGATCGATGTAAGACATCAAAGGGTTACCGTTACTGCTTCAGTATCACCATAATGACATACGCTATCCGGGCTGTCAATGGACTGCAGCCCGGACTTTTCTTATAGGCGTTTAGGGCTATTCCAGATCTCCGGGTTCTATGCGTTCCTCAAAGTAAATGCACAGCTGTGACAGAATTTTACTCCAGTCCCTGTCCCTGCCGGTCCACTTTTCAGTGATGTCCATCGTCGCAAGATAAAGGAGCTTGAGAAGGGCGTCGTCTGAGGGGAAGATCGTACGTGTTTTTGTCACTTTCCTGAGCTGCCGGTTGTAGTTCTCGATCTGGTTTGTCGTATAGATCATCCGGCGCAGCTCATAGGGATACTTGAAATAAGCGGATAACTGAGGCCAGTTGTTCCGCCAGCTCGCTACCGAAGACGGGTATTTCGAGCCCCACTTCTCTTCAAGTCTGTCAAGCCCTTCCTCGGCCTGCTCCAGTGTAGGAGCCTGATAGACACCCTTCAAATCATTCATAAAAGCCTTAATGTCCTTGTAAGAGACGAATTTTGTCGTGTAACGGATCTGATGGACGATGCAGCGCTGGACTTCGGCCTTGGGATATACGGCGCTTATCGCATCTGCAAAGCCTGTCAGGCCGTCGACGGAGATAATGAAAATATCTTCGGTACCGCGATTACGGATCTCGTTAAGGACACCGACCCAGTACTTGGCGCTCTCATTTCCGCCGACCCACAGGCCAA
>NZ_JMKI01000058.1 GCF_000712295.1 Synergistes jonesii
GCTTGTAATATTGAATAGCTTCCGGAATGCTGGAAGTGGCAAAAATCMCATGGAATTTATGATTATGGCTGATGGTGATCCAGTTATCAATGATGTCCCGGACAACCATTTTCTGATGTTCTTCTGTTCGGTACTGACCGTTCTCAAGCAGGAAATCTTCAATGCCTTTCACATATTTCCCATTGGCATCTTCAAAGCCCGCCATGGGAACGTTATGCATATACTCATAATAGATTTTTTGCTTTTTCGCGTCAGAGAACACTTCCGCTACAGTTTTTGCCTTTGCTTTATCAAGCGCGACAGCCTCGCGTATGTCCTTTTCTTTGAACGTGAGAACCTTATCCGGATCAAAGCCAAGAACATTTTTATCCCTGATACCGTCAGCAATGCTGTAACGGTGCAGTTCGCTGCCGAATACGTCGGCGGTGGTGCTGCCTTTCTTTTCGTTTTCAGCCTGAATAGGCGTTCCACTGAAGCCGAAGAAGAGGGCCTTTGGGAATGTCTGCTTTACGACCCGCATCATGTCGCCGAAAGTGGAACGATGGCACTCGTCAACAATGAATACAATGCGCTTTGATGTAATCAAGTCGAGATCTGCTTTTTTGAGCTTGCCTTCCGTATCGTCCTTGATGTTGCTCATCTTCTGAACGGAAGTAACGATCAGTGTATTCGCGGGGTCGTTGCTTTTCAGTTTTGCAATCAATACGGAAGTGTCTTCCGTTTCCTGGATATCGTCCGTTGCTTCGGCAAATCCGCGATATTCACCGGCGCTCTGCGTTCCGAGCTCAATACGGTCAATGAGAAATACTACTTTGTCGGCATCCTTTGAATTGGCGATCAGCTGTGCAGATTTGAAGGATGTCATAGTTTTGCCGGAACCGGTTGTATGCCATATGTATCCTCCGAGCTGGTTTCCGTTTTCCCATTTGTGTTTTGCAACGGTATCGGAAATCTTATTGGCAGCATAATACTGATACGATCTCATAACTTTTAGAATACCATCGGTATCGTCTGCGACTGTGTAAAACCCGATAAGCTGATGAGCCATAGGAATCGAAAGGAATGTGGATGCCAGCGTCTTCCAATCATTGATTGGCTCGTTGTTGAAATCTGCCCAATGGAAATAGAAATCCGAGTTAAACTTGCCGTCCGGCCCGGGATTGGCAAAATAAACGGCTTCTTCCGGATTCACTGCGACAAAAACCTGAACGAGCGCAAACAAACCTGTAAATACGCCTTCGTGGGAGTATTTCTCAATCTGATTGTACGCTTGGGATACCGGTATACCGCTCTTCTTGAGTTCCACATGAATCAGCGGCATACCGTTAATCAGGAGCATAAAATCTCCACGACGGCCGGGAAGCATACTTGTCTTTGCGGTGAATTTCGGCTGCCGTGCAATCTGATAACGGCTTTGCCCTGCGGCGATTTCCTGACGGTCATAAATCTTCAGAGACACTTCTTTCCCGA
Organism: Synergistes jonesii; assembly: GCF_000712295.1. Taxonomy (NCBI): domain Bacteria; kingdom Thermotogati; phylum Synergistota; class Synergistia; order Synergistales; family Synergistaceae; genus Synergistes; species Synergistes jonesii. The sequence continues at coordinate 1,471 of NZ_JMKI01000058.1, forward strand.
AGTGCTCTTTGTCATCGGGATTATCACGAGTGATGGACACACTTTTTCCGTTGATGAAACCGTTCAGTTTCAGCGGCGTGCGCAAAGTTTTTATTTGCTCAATGATCTGCTGCAT
>NZ_JMKI01000059.1 GCF_000712295.1 Synergistes jonesii
TGCAGATGCGATAAGCGCCGTATATCCCAAGGCCGAAATCCAGCGCTGCATTGTCCATCAGATCCGTTACACGACAAAATTCGTCTCTTACAAGGACATTAAGGCTTTTATGAATGATTTGAAGGGTGTCTATCAGGCTCCTACACTGGAGCAGGCCGAGGAAGGGCTTGACAGACTTGAAGAGAAGTGGGGCTCGAAATACCCGTCTTCGGTAGCGAGCTGGCGGAACAACTGGCCTCAGTTATCCGCTTATTTCAAGTATCCCTATGAGCTGCGCCGGATGATCTATACGACAAACCAGATCGAGAACTACAACCGGCAGCTCAGGAAAGTGACAAAAACACGTACGATCTTCCCCTCAGACGACGCCCTTCTCAAGCTCCTTTATCTTGCGACGATGGACATCACTGAAAAGTGGACCGGCAGGGACAGGGACTGGAGTAAAATTCTGTCACAGCTGTGCATTTACTTTGAGGAACGCATAGAACCCGGAGATCTGGAATAGCCCTAAACGCCTATAAGAAAAGTCCGGGCTGCAGTCCATTGACAGCCCGGATAGCGTATGTCATTATGGTGATACTGAAGCAGTAACGGTAACCCTTTGATGTCTTACATCGATCCAGGGGCAAGGGGTTTACACAGAATAAGTTACACTACCCAGTACGTATATTTGCGGCCCGTTTTTGTCAAAGCACGATTGTATATACTTACTCAATCAACTTATAACCAGAACGCGATAGCCTCATCAAGCGACTTCATGTAACTCATGGTGCTCTGCAAGCGCTTCTTTAGGACAGCCCAGAAATGCTCTATCGGGTTCAGTTCCGGCGAGTATGGCGGGGAGGAATTTTACCCTGTGTCCGGAGGCTTCGGCAATTCGCTCAAGATGCTTCTTCCGATGGAACGCCGCGTTGTCCATTATTAAGGTTTTCCCTCGCTCCAGTGCAGGATATAGCCGCTCTTTGAACCACGCCTCAAACAGCGTGCTCTCCATAGTGCCGTCGTACTGCACTACACGATTTTCCCGCAGCATAATGCGGCTGCAATCCCTGCACTCATGTACCTGCGCCCTCTGATTTTTTCGCGCACACGACCATGCGCGTGCCCTGTACATGTATCTGTCTATGCCAGTCCCGTCGACGTATACGAGCCGATCCTGCGGTATTGTGTCTATCTTTTCTATGTATTCCGCGACTTTCTGCCCCTCCTGCTCTTTGTAAGTGGTATATTTTTTTATTCGTATATCCCATTCTCTTAAGCGCCTTCGACACTGCAGCAGATGAACAGCCGAATACCTCGCCGATTTCGTACAGGTATGCGTCGGGGCGTGCGGCGAGTATTCTTTCAGCTTCTGGGGGTCAACCTTCTTGAAATATTTCCCCCCTTGGCTTGTCTTCCAGATCCACCTGTTCCTCAAGCTGCTTCTTCCAGCGCCACAGCGCGGTCTTGCCTACATTGAAAACCTTTGAAGTCTTATTGGGAGTGTGCCCGCCAAGCAGATATTTTATAGCTCGTTCTCGTAAGTCTTTTGAATAGCACGTCATGGCGATAGTTTAGCTTATATTAGAATGCCTTTATAAAGTTAATTGAGTATAATTTTCTAAAATGGAATTTGCCGTAGGCAGAAGACGAAGAGAACGAGAGCCGCCTCCCTCGTCGGGAGGGCGGCTTTTTTGTCGGGCTTTTTTACTATTTATTTGCCGAATATTTCGGAGTGGCTGCCCGCGCGGTAGAGTGTAAGGACTAAGACGTCGGCTTCTTTGATATATACGAGGAGCCAATCCGGCGAGACGTGGCATTCCCTGTAGCCTTTCCAATCGCCCGCGAGGGCGTGGTCGTCATGTCTTGGCGGCAACGGTATGTCGTTGGCTAGCATTTCAATGACGTCGAGCAAAAGCGTAATATCTTTTCTCTGGCGTTTTGCGGCTTTAAAGTCTTTTTTGAATTGTTTCGTCCAGATGACGGCGTATTTATTAGTCATCGGATTCCAGCTCCGCTATTATTTCTTCCATTGAGTGATAAGTTTTAGCATCGGGGTCGCGTGCCAGACGCCACGCTTCTTCCATGGCTTCAAGTGTCTCCTTGCTGAGCCTGCGCCGCACGGAAAATGGGAAACCGCCGGCGTCGATGGATTTGCGCAGGAAGACGTTCACGGCGTCGGCTGTGGTGAGGCCTAAATCACGGAAAGTCTGATCGGCCATCTGTTTTATTTCGGGCTCCACTCTTATATGAAGTATTTCTGTTTTAGGCATTTTCATCCCTCGCTTTATGCGTGTTGGTTTGTATATGAATTGTATCATAAACGTTATATTTTCTCAACAGACTATAGACGATTTTTGTTGTTGTTCTGTGATAATGTCACCCTCTAATCGTTCTGAGATAATGTCACTATGAGGCAGATCATGATGAGTATGACAAACGATGAAGCGAGAAGGGTAAGGATTATAGGAGCCGCGTCATCAGGCTTAGTGACTAATGGGGAGGCATCTGAACAGCTTGGTATTTCTATAAGACAAATCATAAGGCTAAAAGCCAGCTTTGCCAGAAACGGCGCAAGGGGGATGGTGCATGGAAACGCGGGACGGAAGCCGAGGCACGCTCTTTCAGATGAGGTTAAAACGAGGATTGTCGAGCTGTTTGAGGGGAAGTATTTTGACTATAATTTCTCTCATTTCACTGAACGCCTGAACGAAGCGGAGGGAATGTCTGTGAGCCGTTCTTCGGTGTTCCGTGTGCTTAAAGGAGCTGGTATAAAGAGCAAGAAGGCAGTGAAGCATAAAGCAAAACAGCACCGGCCGTGTCCAAGGAAGACGACCGCCGGTATTATGTGGCAGACCGATGCAAGCAGACACAAGTGGTTTGGTGAAGAACACGGATATGCAACTTTGCACGCATATATAGACGATGCGACAGGGGTCGTTACAGGGGCGTTCTTTACTGAAACTGAATGTATGCGCGGCTATGCCGCGGCGCTGGAACAAGGGATGCTTGCATATGGATTGCCTCTGTCCATATACAGCGACCGCCATACTATATTCCGTTCGCCCAAGGAGTTGACCGACGATGAGATTTTGAGCGGAACGGAGCTGCCGCTGTCAAACTTTGGCAAGGCGCTGTATGAGCTTGGTATAAAGCAGATAACGGCGCACAGCCCTCAGCCAAGGGACGTATAGAAAGGCTCTGGA
>NZ_JMKI01000060.1 GCF_000712295.1 Synergistes jonesii
CCGCGATTACGGATCTCGTTAAGGACACCGACCCAGTACTTGGCGCTCTCATTCCGCCGACCACAGGCCAAGGACTCACGATGCCGTCCAGTCTTGTCCCAATAGCAACATAAACGGCTTTCTTGACGGTTCGGCCGTCTGCCTCACATTGAAATGCACGGCGTCCATAAAGACGACTGCATACTTTTTGGCCAGCGGCCGGTTCTGCCATTCTTTGGCAATCGGCAGAATTCGATCCGTCATTCGCGAAATCATTTCAGCAGAGGCATCCACACCGTAGATAGACTGCAGGTGAGCCGAGATATCCCGGGTCGTCATGCCTTTTGCATACATGGACAGGACCTGATCCTCTATATTTGAGATATCGGTCTGGTTCTTTTTGACTGACTGCGGTTCGAAGTCACCCTTGCGGTCTCTGGGGACGTCGATCGGGATATCTCCGGCCGAAGAGGTGACTGTTTTAGGGCTGTAGCCGTTGCGGCTGTCATCTGTATGCTTGTTCTTGTAGTCATATTTGCTGTAACCGAGATGGTCATCCATCTCGGCTTCCAGCATCTGCTGGATCGTATCTCCGAGAAGATCCCTCAGCATAGCCTGTACGTCCTGGGCGTCTTCCGGTTTGTAGTGGGAAAGGAGACTCTGAATAAGCGCTTTTCTTTCCGGTGTCAGTTTTCTCTGTCTTGCCATAAAAATATCCTCCTGGATTGAATTTATCTTAACACCAATCCAGGAGGCTTGCTTTCTTCTCTATGGAGTTTACACAGAATTTGTTATACTCTCGAGCCGGCTGCTTGATTACGAGCCGATTCTCTCTTCTAAAGCTTCCTGCAGGACCTGTGAGAAGTTGATATTCCGCGCTTCGGCTCTCGCATTCAGCCACGCGGGAATGGTCAGATTTTTTCGCACCGCCTTATTGCCGTACTTGGCGGCGTAGCCGTCCATGTCGAGGACGATAAGGTTTACGAAGCCGCCTTCCTTCGGCGCGACGTCCGACATTTTGCTGGGAGCCGGCGCGGCTTTTCCGTCTTCGAGTTCGTCCAGCACCCAGCCGGACGCGGCGTCCGTAGCCATCAGAATGGCGTCTGCGAGAGAATCGCCCTGTGTCACGCATCCCGGAAGGTCGGGCACTTCAACGGTGTAAGCGCCTTTCGTTTCTTCGCAGGGGTAGAAACAGGCCGGATAGATTAATTTCATAATAAACAGCCTCCTTTTATCGGCGGACGGCGCGGGGCTTCTAAAGCCCCGCCTGTTCCAATATCGACCTTACTGTTCTTTGGTCGAGATCCCCAGTGTGTCTCAGGATTGTGATTTTGCCGTTTTTTGTGGGGTGGATGTATCGATAATGGAAACCTTTGACGTTTTTCAACCTCCATCATCCATCCTTCAAAAGGATTTTTTCAATTTCCCGAAACCTCACATCCCTACCCCCTTGTGATTATATTATACGCATAACTGTCAAGAATATATAAAACTTTTTGACTGAAATGAAAAACGCGCCTTTTGAAATATTGGGGTAAATCGAGAATTTTCATAGATAAAACAAAAAGAGGCTTCCGTAAGGGAGCCCCTGTATTCACAAATGGCGCGCCGGACAAGATTTGAACTCGTAACCTTCGGATCCGTAGTTATTTTTTTTACGTTTTAGACTAATTTTAAACAATTGTAAAAGTTAATTTTTCTGTTGCTAATACTGAATTAACACACTTCCATTATTTTTTGAGCTTGCTATAATATTGCTCAAACGATATAGCTCGTGAGTACCCGGCGAGTACCGGAGGTGCGATTTTTTCAATGGCAAATATCAACCTTACAATCAATTACGTCGAAAAGCTCAAGCCTTCCGACAAGAAGTTCAACGTACGCGATAAACTCATAAATGAACTTATCCTGCGCGTTTCGCCCTCCGGCACTAAAACCTATTACCTTGATGTCAAGCTTCCAAATCGCCGCACGATGAAGAAGATCGGCGATGCAGTCGTGCTCACTCCACAGATGGCGCGAGAAAGAGCCAAAGAGATGCTGCTTCAAATTCAAGCCGGCGAAACCTTCAAACCGAAGCTCACTCTTAGAAAACTGCTCGATAAATATTATACTACTCATGAGCTGGAAAATTATAAAACCGGACAATACACCATCGATTGTATCAAAAAACATTTCACGTGGCTGTTCGACCGGCCTGTTGAAAGCATCACCTTCATCGAAATCGAACAATGGCGTTCGAAGCGGATAAAAACAGTTACGGCCGCGACGGCCAACAGGAACGTCGATATGCTCAAAGGCGCGCTGACATATGCATATAAGCACAAACTTATTGACAGCAACCCGCTGAAAGGCTTCCCAAGGCTTCCGGAGGCCGACAGCGAGGAGAAAGTCCGCTATCTTACAGATGAAGAATACGCAGCGCTCATGGTTGCGCTCGACGAACGCGAGGACGAACTGCGCGCCAAGCGCGCCCGTACTCGCGCCCACGCCAAAGGGCAGCATCTGCCGGATACCAGCGCCACAGTCTATGCCGATTATTTCAAGCCGCTGATACTTACGGCGCTCGGCACCGGCATTCGCCGTAACGCGATATTCCATCTGCTTTGGAGCGACATTGATTTTGACAACGACACTATCACGCTGCGCGCTTCATGGGCTAAGAATAAGAAGACGGCGATTATCCCGATGAGCAGGAAGGTCAAAGCCGTTTTAGAGGCATGGCGCAAGGAGTGCCCTGGCGAAATCGTATTCCCTTCGCCGAAAGACGGCGGTTATCTGGATAACGCAGATCAGTCTTTCGCGGTAGTTCTTAAAAAGGCCGGCATCAAAAATTTCCGTTGGCACGACATGAGGCACGACTTCGCCTCGCGCCTCGCCATGGCCGGCGTGGACTTGAACACTATCCGCGAACTGATGACGCACAGCGACATATCCACCACCATGCGCTACGCGCACCTGTCGCCGAATGTAAAGAAAAAGGCTGTTGATATGATATAAAGTCTATATGCCTATTTACATAATTCGATAAAATCATATAATAACCTTAAAGTTAACTTGTGAGGGATATAGGCTGGGTTCCCGAATGGGAGTAGGCGCTTGGCGCCAAGAATTCCCTTGCCCCCGGGGTTAACTTTTTTGTTTGCTTTTTATTTTCGCTATTATGTCAGGGGCTTTCTTGTATTCTTCCACGTTTTCAGATAGAACGATTTTATCCTGTGTAGGCCACATTCATTTTATTTATCATCGAAATAAATGCCTAATAACTTGTCTGTATCCTTTTCTCCAGATAACTTCATAATCACGCGTTCTTGTAATTTTTGCAGTATATCTTCTGACCAGTAAGGAGAGCTTTTTTCAAAATTCTCTGAGTTGATAGACATAATATACTGTTTCCCTGTATCAATGCTATTTTGATAAATAAATTCCATCCATTTTGCGCGATGTCCGGCGTCTATATCGGCAAATAGTGCATTATCATGCCAGACAAAGCCAAGATCATGGTTACTGCCATGGGTCAACAGCAGCCAGTCGTATGCTAAGGTCATCTCGTGCGTGATGCCGGTCGATTTGCCTGATTGAGCAGACACCTTTAAGTCGAATTGTATCTGGTTATTACCACCATTAGCCGTAATGGATATGCCAGCAGGTATATCCTCCCCGAACTGTAACATCAGCCGTTGAAAGAGTCCTGACTGACAATCGAGCGGAGAGCTCGCTACATACTTAGTCGCCTCGAAATTATCGTTTGCAATAATACTCCGTATTTTTGCCTGCTGCTGCTCCAGTGCCGCGATCTCCTTCTGAACTACTCCAAGCCGCTCTATTTCAAGCTCATGCATATTTTTTTCTTGTAGCAAAGCCTGATATTCATTTTCAGAGTGCCTATTCTTTAATTGTGCCTCCAACCGTTTCGCGGATTCCTTTAAATGCAAATATTCATTATTTAATCTTTCATTTTCTGCCTGTATCTGTTGCTTATCACATTCAAGCCTATGTGTCCTGTTTTCTGCCATTTGCTTATGAAAAACCTCTACTTTATCGAAATGCTCTAACGCACTTTCTTTGAAAAGCTTTTTCAATCCCTCATAGAGACCTTTTAGCTCATCTGCCGTCATATCTGGGGTGTAATCCAGGGCTTTGTTTATGGAAGCTAATTGATAATTATTTATCGAGATTTTCTGAAATAATGTTTCTATCTTTTCTTCTTTGTCTTTTATTTCTCTCCGAATATCATCAAAAGCTTCAAATATGTTCATATTCTCAAGCTGCGCCTTCAGTCTCTCTAATCGTTGCTTATGAGAAGCCAGATCTGCATCTATGCCCAGCTCGTTATTTCTGGAGTTTTTCTTTATCTCTTTATATTGTTTAATTTGATTTCTGATGTTATTCAGTTTTACAGCATTTAGTTTCTTTCGTTCTGCCAGAAGGTAGGCTGCACCCAACAAATAGAGAGAACGAATAGTTGCGTCACTGGGCTTCTGATCGCTGCTGACAGGATAAATTTCATCTGAAATATCCTCACGTCTGTGCCTCATGAAGCGAGTGATGAGACTTCTGAATGATAGACCGCTTACATTTTTATCAATTAAGAATGGTCCGTTTCCATCAAAAAATTTTTGTAGCCGAGCAAGCTTTATAGCCTTGTCATCCAAAGCAAGCGTATTATTACCGACTGAGCGTTCAATCCGATGATTTTGTCCATTTAACTCAAACTCAAGAAAGAACGACCATTCTTTTGGGATTTTCTTTAAACCTTCGTTGCTATTCGCAGCTAGACAGAAATTTACCAGGCGCAGCGCCGTAGTTTTACCTACGCCATTACAATTCCCCTTAAGAGAAGCATTTTCGCCGGATTGAGATGTCTCTCCCATAATGATAGACAGCCCAGTCGGATTGAACTGTATATCGTGGAACGATGGGTTGTTAGAATAAAGTTTTAACAGTTTCATGTTCTATCACACATACTCTGTCGTATGACGTAAAGTCGATTTTTTTTATTGCATACAGAGTGTCCAGTGCCAATATGATATAGTCCATCGATGGCTTAAACCTCCAACCGGAGCCCTCTGAATTCAAAGCCGCGTACAGTTCGTCCGCTGTCTTAGGCGTGTCAAGCATGGTAAGACAATGTCCAGCCAAAGCTAAGATTGACTGGTCTATCCTTACATGCTTATTGGGAATCAGGGCTAAATGGCGGTTCAAAAACATCACAGCTTTCAAAGTATTTTGTAAAAATTATCTCGGCTGCATAGTAATAGCTTTTCTGTGTTTCAAGATCCATATCTTTAACATCTGATGGCAACATAGAACGTATCATTTCATGATAACGTATGTCCGGCGCGTTAGCAGAATAGTCATGCACTTCGTCTATTACTTTGCAATATATTCGCCTTAATAAAGCTGCTATTTTTTGTTCTTCATCTGGTGAAGAGACAAAATAATCCTCCACATCACTAACATATTTGCTATTTTCCAATATTCTATCACGAATTTTTTGAGTGAGTCCATTGCTCCTAATTTTTTCTTCTAACTTTGGAGATACTAAAGGGCTATCAACATTTGAGCGGTGTTGCATATTTAGGAAATGAGTGAGTATATTTTTTAAATATTCATGATTAGGAATCCCGCTTCCATCAAGTGGGATATACTCTATAATTAGCATTTGCTTGTCTTGCTGAAGCTGGGAGAACATTTTGTACAAACGATCCATACCGATCGGATCGGCTGTTTGCAGATTAGGGTCCGAATCTTTTATTTTTGTAAGCTGCAAGACAACATTCGGATCGATTCCTCTCATATGATCGTTTAAAACAAAGTGGAAATGCTCGACTGGTCCCCAATGTTTTTTCAGCTTATTGTAGTCTGTGTTTAACTTTTGCACTGCGTATTGCGATACTGTTTGTTGGGACGTTGAAGGAGCTGGAGCGTATACTTGATAATATCGTTTTTCTTCTGTAATACACCCGTCATTACCGCCATCGCCTCGGTAGCTGGCAATTTTTATGAACCTTGAATCTATGGCTATCATTATATCTGAAAAAAATTCTTGAAATTCCACGCCGGATTTCTGATGCACACGCAGTTCAAAATAATCTCGTATCTGTCGTTCCATGATATGGGTTGACACTTTACATCCTCCTTGTTCCGAGCCAGTCCGCGTGCCCTGAAAAACGAAGTTCTATCTCTCTTTAGCTTACGTGTTGTTCTGTCTTGTTTTTGATTGGCATTATATCGTCCATTTGTACCTTTCTATAAGATGTCACCTTAGGTTGTAAGGGCTCAGTCTTGTATTTTAATTTTATTTCTTCTATGAGTTCCTGCATTTCTGGGAAAAGTGTTGATTTTGTAATATTCATACTTCCCAATTCTTCAAGCATTGTTTCTTTAACAGTATTTTTTATTTCATATAATTTAATGTCTACCCTTCTACATTTGTGCTCTTTTGAAGAGCGATAGTCTCTTGCTCCGAATAAGAGAAAACCTCCCGACTGAGCTTTTATACGCGGATTATTTATTTTAGCACTTACACAAATGCCCCCATTTAAATCTTTGTTGATATTTTTTACGTAATAGGAATTACTACAACTTGACCTTTCTTTATTTATCAGAGACATTAAATCCTTAACAGCCTCTTCTTGTTTTTTCTTTTCATCTTCACGCATTTTATATTCCATTTTTGAATTAAATTCGTCATTCAGTTTTTCAGTAAGTTCTTCTCCCATAGCAGGCACAATAAGACCCTTTTCTTTCATATCCGTGTTAAGCATGGCAAGATTTGCATACATTGATACAAGATAGTCATCAGGCGAAAATACTTTTGAAGCGTTTATGACAAAAAATTCTCCATTATTGTCTTTGTGTTTTTCTTCTATACAAGCGAAGTAAAGAGCAACATAAGGATTTAATGTTATGTCCAGTAATCTTGTCGGTAATCCGTAATGTTGAAGTTTTACCAAACTATCAAAAGTTGTTTTGTCTTCCTCTAAAAAATATGCATATTTAGAAAATGCATCTCTAACCATATTAGATTCGTTTTGTATATATCCATCATCTCTAAATAACGACGGAATAAGTTCATTATAATGCTTATTTTGCCCTCTAAAAAGCAAAGTCGAGTTACTTTTTTTTGAACAATTCTCCTTTTTGATTACGTCCTGAAATTCTTTAAAAGTCCCTATTTCTCCTACAAATTGTATATTCTTGTATTTTTCATTGTTTTTCATGAACAGTTGCCTCTCCTTCTTAATGACTTCAATTCGGTTTGCATCTCGTACTTTCAGTTTCCTGGCTATGGCTTGTGCTTCGGGTTTTTTACTTTTTCACCGTTACGGTTTTTCTCTCGCCCGGCGCGCTTCTGACGTCATTGCGAGGCTGGAAACGGCTGAGCATTTGGGAGCAGGGGGCCGTGGTGTAAAATAAATCCCGATGATCGTCTTTTTCCTTGCTTTTTTCTGGGTTGCTAATCATCTGCAATAAGCAAAAGATTTTGCTAATCGTAAAACGTAAAATACGCGTAGCAAAAAGTTTATAAAAGTAATTTATTTTTTTACGATATCCAATAAACTATGGAAACAGTATACGCTTGGCGATCTTCCTTTTCCAGTTTTGAGTTCTTTCACGATGTCATGCTTTTTTAATTTGCGTATGATTGTGGTTACCGTGGCTCTGGGGACATTGGCATTTTTGGCAAATTCTATAACATTAAATACCGGACTCCAGAAAAGACTGTCCAGTACCGCGACAGTAAATCGCGAGTGTGTTATGGACTGTATTCTACCTTTCATTTCCTCGTACAAAGCCATGATTTGACCTGCTTTCCGCACATTTGCCACAGCCTGCTCCGTAACGGCGTTTAAGAAAAATTCAAGCCATTCATTCCATTCTTTGTTGCTTGAGATATTGCGCAGTCTTAAGTAATACTCGTCTCTGTGTCCTTCGAGATATGAGCTTAAATAGAACATCGGCCGCGAGATAACTTTTTTCTGATATAAGAATAATGGGATAAGTATGCGCCCCAAACGGCCATTGCCGTCTTTAAATGGATGAAGCATCTCAAATTGGGCATGTAGAACTCCCGCTTGGATGATTGCGTCTTTCTCGTTTGCGCGGGCATATTGCTCCCAATTCTCCAGGAAACCAGAGAGCTGCATTGGGTCAGGTGGGATAAAACTTGCGTTTTCCATAGAACATCCAGCTGGACCAATCCAGTTTTGCTCGTTTCGCACTTCGCCGGGAGATTTATTTTGGCCTCGTACACTGTCCAGCAGAATACGGTGCATTTCCCGAATGAGATACATAGAAACGGGTTTGTCTTCGAGGTGTTTCTGTGCCGAGAGCAATGCCTTACGGTAATTAATGATTTCCTTGATATCTTCGTGGTTGCTTTTAGGGCTGACAAGACCGGCCTCATGCTCCAGAACTTCATCTACCGTTGCTTGTGTGCCCTCTATCCTGGAGGATAAAACAGCTTCTTCGTTCATTAGCGGCGAGAGCATTATTGTCGGATTTACAATACCGCAAAGTAACCCGTCATAACGCCCTAACATCATATTTGCCCGGGCGACAAATGTAAGTAAACGTTCGCAATCTATGATGCCCTTAAGTGGAAGCATTTCTGGAATATACGGTTCCATCAAAAATCCTCCTAAAAGTTCCTCCTACCTTGCAAATTCATAATGTCGCCCTCCTACTTGCTATTTATCATTACGGTCATTAAAATATTTTTCTGTTACTTTAACTAATTGTTCTGTATAATTATATAAATCACCTATATTCTCTAACGGATACCTTGTTTCTTTTTTTACTTCATCGAATATACCGACAGAAGCACCTTTAGTGTTGAAATATAGTCTGCAAATAGGTAGCCTGTTATTGTCATCGAAAATAATTCCGCAATAACTCTGCGTGTCGCGCATTGCCACACGGTCTATAGGGACAATCCGGCATAAGATTGCGCGGATTATATTAAAGGCGTCAATTTCTTCTTGGGTAGTTATAATTTTGCCTTTTTCATTCTCTTCTGCTGTTGGTGTTTCTGAAACCGTCTCTGGCGGCATCGAAGCAGAGGCTTTTTCTTCTTGTAGGGCAGAGGCGAGACGGTCGCTCACCCTATCGCTTATAAACTGCGAAAGAGCTTTTTTGGTGATTGCCTTAAATTTTTCTAAAGATGGAGCGGTAAGCCTTCTATCATACACCTGCTTCGTAAGCAACTTCGTAAAGTCCTCATCCGGATCGGCAAGCATATCTGCAAGATAGTTTTTCATCTCATTTGTATATTTTAATTCCTCAGCTGCGGGAATAATTGCATCAATGCTGAATGCATTTTTACTGTATTTTTTAAGCTCTCGAAGTGCTGTTTCATTCACATCGTTGATATTGAATTTCAAAAAAGGTTTATTATCCAATTGCTTTGATTCGTCAAGGTCTGCATAAAACTCATATTCTACGCCATTTGTAAGAATGCCGATCCTTGCGGGCACCACCATGAAGTAACGCGCAAGCTGTACACGATGGTCCTGTGTAAGATCACCACCGCTCCACTTACACTCAATTAACATTATGGGCTCATTGTTTTTCATAATTGCATAGTCAATTTTTTCGCCCTTGCGGTCAACAATATCAGCCACGAATTCAGGAACGACCTCTGCAGGGTTAAATACATCATATCCAAGTGCTTGGATAAAAGGCATCACAAGGGCGGTTTTTGTTGCTTCTTCAGTCTGAATACTCGCCCCCATGTTCTTATTGCGTTGAACAATAACTTTTATTGCGTCAATAAGCTCCATGATATATCCTCCTCTGAAATTATTTACTTTAAATCACTGGTTTCGGTTTTGAAACTCGGATTATTCGCAAGACCCTCCCATAGACTAAAAAGAACGAATCCACGTTGACTTGGATGTCCATGTAGTCCCTATTGGTAGAGCGAAGAATCGGCGGTTTGCCTTCTCCCTGGCTGACCATACCCTTCACCATGAGCCGCCCGTCCAAGCAGACGACCATGACATTGCCGCTCACCCAATCATGGCTGTGGTTGAACACGACGATGTCGCCGTCATGTATCTGCGGCTCCATGCTGTCACCCTCTACCGTCATGCAGCTGAGCGATTTGTCAGAATAAAATGCGGACAGCTCTGCGTCGAATACCGGCCACGTGCCGACGAATTCAAGCTCTGGCGCGTCGACGTCGTAGTTATTGCCGTTACCCGCCGAAAGGCGTATTTCTGGCGATACCATAGGCACCATCAGGATATTCTCAGGCGGTATGGGGCGCACGTTAGATTGAAGCTCCAGATCCGGCGTGCCCACACGGGACGCCTGCGGCGGCGTTGGATCGTCGGTCTCACCCATCAGATAGGCGACGCTGGTGTTGAGGGCGGAGGCGAGGCGCTGTTTTGTCTCATCGTCCGGCTCGTTTATGTTATTCTTCCAACGCGATAAGGTAGCCCCCGTAACATTAATAATGTCCAACAATTCATTAGTTTTTATTCTTATTTCCTTTTGTCTGAGAGAAATCCTTTCGCCTATCAAGCTCAACCCTCCTTTGTAATTATAAGGATACGAAAAGCGTAATATTTTGGCAATCGCGTTTCTTGTAATTGCATATTACATAAAACGAAATATGGGCTTTTAGACCTATTGAATTATTACATATTGCGTAATATTATGTAATGCAAGGAGGTGAGAAAATGAATTTAGACAGGATTATGAAAGATAAAAAAATTACGAATATCGTAATAGCAAAACGCTTTAATACAACAACTGCAACTGTATCACGCTGGCGCAATGGCGTAAATAATCCAGATCCAAGCATTCTGCCCGAGCTTTGTGATTATCTCGGCTGCACGTTGGACGAACTTCTGCGCGACGACGTAAACCCTACGTCGTCCCCGTCTGCGAAAACGGGCGGGGAGACGGCATAGCTGAGGCGCGGGAACTTTCCGAGGCGTATGCGGGATTTTATTTCGGCATCGAGGAAGCACTCGACCTTGGAGCAGACGGCCGCATCGACGAACCGGGAACTCGCGGCTCGGCTGAGCGGCTGATGAACGCACTATCCGCCGCGCTGGCGTAATTGGAAGGTGCACCATGACAATCGAATACCGGGCGAAACAAAAACTTCATGAAAGAGGGGTGGAGACGTGGAGAAAAAACAGAGCACGGTAATCAACATAAGGCTTGACGACGATACCGTGCGTAGGGTTGACGAGTGCGCGGCACGGGTGGATAGGAGCCGGTCAAATCTTATTCGGCATTTGATTTTAACAGGGCTGGATGCGCTTCAAGATAACGCTCGATTGCGTCCTTCAGCAACCAGCTCATAGTATTGCTAATGCTTCGGTCTTCGGCAGAGGCAATCAGCAGTAGTTTTTCGTCAACAGTATCATCGATTCTCATGTTCCTGACTTTTGTCGTCATTGTTACCACCTCCGGCTACAGAATATCATAAATAGTTGTGGTAATTGGTGGTAATATGTGGTTGCTTTTATCATATGTTTATGATATTATTTGTGGTAGAAACAACCACGACAGCATGGGAGGTGAGCCGATGGAACTGATAATCAGCCAGATACGATGGCCGGCGGAGGTCTACAGGCAGGTTAAGGAGCGCGCCTATCAGGAGCGCAAGAGCGTGAACAAGATGGTGGTCGAGCTGGTGCTAGAAGCGCTGGCTAAAGACAAGAAAGTGAGGTAATCACTGTGAATTACAGCGGAGAAGTTGAAATTATTTGTTACCCGGGCGGCAGCTGCCGTGTACGTATCAACATTCCGTTAGATTTTAGGCTAACCGAGGATGAAGCCGCGGAGAAGATGCGCTCGATTTGGGCAGAGTACGTTACCCCGCGGCAGAAAGGGCTCCCGCTCCCGCCAGAGCGAAAGCTGCCTTTTAAGACCGCTTGATTATTTTGTCAAAGCAGCCGCTGAGTGGGCGACAAAGCACCATGACAATCGAATACCGGGCATATTAAATTTAAGGGGGTGTGATATTGGAATCTACGCTTATTGCTGCAATAGAAAATATGACAGAACAGATTAAGCTGCTCCGTCAAGATTTTCAAGAATTCGAACATATAAATATAGAAATCGGAAATCCATCATTAACAAAAGAGCAAGAGAGAGCTATTGGCAATCAACTTCAACGTCTCCTGACAAGGTAAGGCCGACAATCTCATCAGTGAATAGTATTAGGCTGCCAATGTTGATTTCCCTAGAGCCGGTGATGATTTTTACATCTTTAAGGATTATATACTTGCCTTTAATACTTTCCTGAAGTTCCAATTCTTCTATCTTTTGATGAGTCTGTTCGACAACCGCCCTAATGCACTCCTCTTGCAGATTAGAGCTTCCTTTGTTAGATGAGGGTATTCCTGAAATCAATCCGGCAGAAGTAAGAAAGTTTAACCTCATATTTTTAAGAGGCGGCTCTTCTGCCCCAAACAGAGTAGAGAATGCACCAGTAAATGTTTCTTTACAAGTTAAATCTTTCAAAATGGGGCTCCTTTCATTTCTATAACCCCTATAAAAAACAAGCCCGGTATTCGATTGTCATGGTGCATATAGCACAGCGCAAAAGCTTGGAGGTGAGGATGTGGAGAATATAAAAAGCATATTGCATACGCAGCTACGGATAGATCCAAGCTTATGGAAAACGGTCAAGCACGAAGCCGTTGATAATAGCGTATCCACAAATCAAATGGCTATTATCTTGATTTCAGAGGCTCTGGAAGCGCGCCATGCTCATTCTCATAACGTTCTACCTCGGACTGGATGATCCTTGATGCGAAGGCGTTAAACGATTCGTCGTAAACAGCGGCTAAAATTTTAGCTTTTGCAAAGAGCCGATTATCAATTCTCAACTGAGTGGCAACAATGTCTGACAACTGCATAACCCCCTATGTAATATGATACTAAACAACCTATTGCATAGTAAAATAAGTTGTGCTAATATTCCAGATGTAATGTTGCTAATACACCTATTAAATTTAAGCTACAGAAAGGAGACAAAAAAATGACAGAGATTGAAACAAAGCTCGATTACCTGATCGAGCTGCTTGAAAAGGAGCAGCGGGGGCTGCGGCGTTTTCTTACGCGCGACGAGGCGGCGGAGTATATGGGTATGAGCGGCTATACGCTGGACGAATATCAGCGCAAAGGCACGCTGCAGATCCCGTCGGTGAAGATCGGCAAAATGGTGCGGTACGACCTGAAGGATATCGACCGCTACGCCGACGGACTGCCGAGAAGGGAGCGTGTGAAAGGGGAAAGGTAAATGATCATCACAGGCGGCGAACCCGGCCGCTGCGTATGCGGCAACAGACTGGTATCGGTGATATGCGCTAACAACAAGGTAACCGTGCTCTGCCCGCAATGTTACAGGCAGACGACGCGCCGGACGCGCAAAGAAGCGGCCGCGGCGTGGGACGAAAGAAGGAGGAAAGCGGATGTTAAAAATTTTTAGGAGATTATTCGCGGCGAAGAAAGGCGTGTTTCTGTCCTGCTCCTGCGGGACGAAAGAAAAACGCATCGGCAACGCGGACGGCATGGCGCGCTATACGGCGAAAGGCGCCCAGCTGCGAAATATGGACTGTTACGGCTGTCAGAGGCTCGGGCGCGGCTGCTGGGGGCCGAGGGTGGAAGTAAGAGGGCAAAGGGATGTCTGATATAAAGACGAGACGGTATATCTACCATGGCAGGGTGAGGCCCCTTGGCGTTTTTGCCCAAAAGAAAAGTTTGAAGGAGGCATCCTAAGATGCCGGAATTCGACGTCCCGGGGCTTGGCCGGGCGCGTATGGCTTTGACCGAGCTGGCGCGCAACCCGCGCGCTTCATACGGGCAGAAGCAGCTGAAGACGCAGCTCATCGAGTCCCTTTATACCGAGATACGCGCCGCGCGTATGGCCGGGCATACGTGGAAAAAAATCATGGAGTCTATCCGGAAGAGCGGCGTAGTTATAAGGTTTTCGTTGGTTTTTCTCCAGAAAAGCTTTGCCGAGATAGACAAACGGTACGAAAAAGAGACCGGTGTGAAGGCTCTGCCGCCGGCTACGTGCAGGCGAGAAAAGAAGAGCCCCTCGGCGTAAGCCAAGGGGGAGTGCGAAAAACAATTTGCAAATGAAATGGAAGCTACAACTTCCATTTCCAATTATATCACAATTGGGAGGCATACAAGATGTCGGCAAAAGCGGATACGGAATTTGATTATGAGATAGTGAATGATAAGATACGGCCCATTGCTGAAAAGCTCATTCAAAAATACGACAAGAATTCGTTCCAAAGACGAACTCTGCACCCTGTTTGCAGAAAATTTATATCTATCGGCCACGCGTGGGGCTCCAGATGAAGGGGGCAGTGTTGCCGCACGCCCCGGATTGTGTTTATGAAGGGAGACGAATAAAAATGAAACGCTACATAATAACTGAGAAGCAGCTCGACGAGCTGAAAAAGCTGCTGGAAAGGTACGAGGAGGGGTTGCCGACAAGGTATTGCGGTGGGAGCGCTGTTGATGACCTTGAGGCGGCGCAGGATTTGATCGACGAGATGGAGGAGTCTGTCGAAAAGGATTGGAACAGTCTTTTTGAGACGTGGCGCGATCTTAAATTCTTGATCGAGGACGTCGAGGGGCAGGAGGAAAGAAAATGAAAGCGCGAAAAGGCAAAATCGTAGAATGCACCGAGTCTGAGCTGTACGCATACTACCTTCGCCACGGCTGGGATGAACTCTACCCGTTCGACGAATACAAACGGAGATGCGAAGCCAACGGAACGAGAATTTTAGGGAGGAATAATGATGCAGCAGACACATCACTTGAAGCTTGATAAATACTACTGGGACGCAGTCAAGAGCGGCGACAAGCCTTTTGAGGTGCGCAAGAACGACAGAGGCTTTCAGAAAGGCGACGTCTTGTGCTTCCACAAATACGACTGTTCTGAGCCGAACAATGCCCGGCATTTGACTTTTATGATTGGAGGCGGCGATAAATGTGTAAACGTTATCTTTACCGTAATCGGACCCTTTACGTTAAAGCATATCAGTCCGTGAACGGCGTAAATTTTGCAACCTTTTTTGTCGATTCGAAAGGCTATGAGCGCATATTCCTTTTTGCCAACGAATTAACCATGCGCCATACGATGGAAGACGCACAGGCCGACCTGGACGCCTTTGCGCGGAAAAGAGGGCTCCATGAAGCAAAAGCTAAATAAAGAACGCCCTATCCTCTTCAGCGCTCCAATGGTTAGAGCGTTGTTAGAGGGACGCAAGACGCAAACGCGCAGGCCGCTGAAACCGCAGCCCGAAAAAGATAAAGCCGTGCAGGAATTTTACTCTGTCCGGTGCCCATTCGGGAGCGTTGGAGACCGCCTCTGGGTGCGTGAAACATACAAAATCGTGCCGGCGGCCGTCTGTCAATGCGGCGAAGGAATACGGCGGAAGGTAAGCCCGTCCGACCCAGACAGTGTGGCTGTATACAAATGCGAATGGGATCGCAGTCCCGCCGGCGGGCCTTGGATACCGTCGATTTTCATGCCGTATTGGGCCTCAAGGATAAAGCTGACGATCTTGGAGGTAAACATACAGCGCCTACAGGACATAACCGAACTGCAAGCCATGGAGGAGGGCGTAAAACCTTTATGCTGCTCGGAAAGCTATCGCGCCGCGTTCCGCCGCACCTGGGATTGGCTGCATAAACCTTACGGGCTCGCCGGATGGGACGCCAACCCCTGGGTGTGGGCTATCGAATTTAAGGGGGTCGAGGACGATGGAACGATACGTGCGACAGGAAATTAGAACTACGATGGACGGCGAGATGTGCGCTTCTGATTGCTACTTCTACTCGGAGAACAAGCGCAAACCCATCTGCTGGCTCGGTCGCGGCTGTGAACGGCTCCGCGACGGATACCGGACGGCTCTGTGCAAATATATGGAAGAAAACAATGACGTAAGGGGAACTGAAAAATATGCCTGAAGTGAACGAAAAAACAATGACCCCGGAAGAAACCACTTTACACATACAGGACACTCGCGATTTCTGGTTTGCGACCGTAGATATCTGCGTACTGCGCGACAAAACACTTTCCTTCAACGCCAAAGGTGTCTATGCCGTACTTGTCGCCTTTGTGGATATCGGTACCAGAGAATGGGCGCTCAAAACCGAAACACTCGCGGCGGAGTGCGGCGTCAGCCGCCGCACGGTGATGTACGCGCTCAAAGAACTTGAAGAGCACGGGTACATCAAACGTAATCGACGTTTTGCTGACGGACATCAGATTGCTTCAATGTATAAAATTATCGGACATAAGGCAGAGTGCAATATTTGCACCCAGCAGGAGCAGAAGCAGCCCGAACAACCAGAGTGCAAAATATGCACTCAGCAGGGTGCAAAATATGCACACCAATTACAAGAACCAGAATCAAATAATACATTACCTACGGTAATGGAGGCTGACGCCTCCGAAGCCGAGCCGGAGGATATCGGACTCATCGAAAAAATCCCTTTGGTGATGCGCCCAACGGCGGAATATTTATTGCTCAAAACGGGACGCAAGAGCCTGATACCCTCGGAGGTGGGTTCGCTGATGGCGCTTGAAAAAATACATCTGCCCGCGCGTATCCAGCAGGAAATCAATACCGCCGTGAAGCGGTTTAACGCGCGAGGGCGTCCACTGTCGGGCATCACCGCGGATTATCTTTACGAATCGCTTCGGCGCCAGAACTCGCGTGTGGCAAGAAAAAAGGCTCCGCCGGACAACAGCGCGGCACTGACGCAGGCGCAACAGGAGGAAGCCGAGCACGACAAGTACCTGTTTGAAAAATTCGGAAAGGGAGTCGAGCAAATTGAGTGAATACGCTAAAAAACTTGAAATACTTGAATGGGTGCGGCAGTCTTGCCCTCAAGCCTCTATGTGTGATATCCCTGACAATACGATAGAGCTTGAAATCGCAATGGAGCAAAAAGACTGCTATCAGCATTGCCCCGGCATCTCCGGTTGCAAACATCACGGGTATATTTATCTGCCAGTGCTATACCCTTACTCCGCGTCGCGCCCGCCGTACTACAAGACTGCCTGCACTCCCTGCAAAGTTCGAATCATGGCTGAAAAGAAAGCGGCGATCGAAACCTACGTAAAAAACTGTGGGATACCGGATCTATTTAAGCATGCGACATTTGAGAATTTCACCACCATACGGCGCACGCCTAAAATCGGGCTGGCAAAGTCAATAGCTCAAGACTGCGTGGCGCAGGAGCTCGCCCTCACCCTCATGGGTACGCCCGGCACCGGCAAGACGCATCTTGCCGCAGCAATGGTTCACGCGTGGCTCGCCAAGGGAAAGTCGGCGATATTTATCCCCGTTGTGGCTCTGCTGGACGAAATAAGGCGTGGGTATGGCCCCTACTCTCCGCTGCCAAAAATCGAGGACGCCATAAAAAGCACGGACTTTGTCGCCCTCGACGACCTCGGCGCACAGAAAGACAACGATTGGGTAACAGAGCGCCTTTGGGAGCTTATTGACCAGCGTTACCGGGAACGCAAGCCAATCACGATTACATCCAACGCTGTGAGCAAAGATCATCTCGTAATAATAGCCGGCGAACGCGGACCTCAGATTGTAAGCCGCCTGACCGATCAGACTTTCGGGCACTACATTGTGCTGGAAGACATCGATTATCGCAGCCTTAAGCGGCAGGATCGCTAAGCTGCTAAGGAGACTGCGATGGGCGAAAAAGTGCATCCTTCGGATCTGGTAGATTTTTTCAAATTCATTATTTCGAAGAGCGAAAACGGATTGGCTATATTGCTGGGAATAGCCCCGCCGCCTGGAGCTGTTCAAATGTATGAAATGCTCGGGGGGAATAAAGTGGAGTATGGCGTGCGTATCGACGGAGGCGAAAAAATTCCGCAGGCACAGAGGATACTTGAATCCGTTGAGCATCTCGAAGATATCATTAGCGCTGTTGGAGGCTGGAGGGAGATACACGCGGCAACTCTAAAGTTTAAGGCAGACTATCCCGACCAGTGGAAAATACTTGAAACACACGCTCTCTTCGTTCGTCCGGGTGGGCTCCTGCGGGACGGGCAGGGCGGTATGAGCGCGATCATCTGCCGCCGTCATAGTGATATAACGCCCAAAACCCTTCGCCGTCGCTACAAAAAAATCCTTCGCGCCCTTGCAATCTTTTTGTTGTCATGGAGTTATTCAGACGGATTCAACCTTAACTACTTTCCCAAGCACAAAAGGCTTAATTGATAAAGTATGGTGTCCGCACTAAGGGCCTTGCTGTGTCCCGTCAATAGCGTATACTTATAACGTCACATATTTTGCAATCACAATGATGCGAAGCCCCGGCAAGCCCAGCTTTTCGGGGTGTTTTTTATGTTTGGAGGCGAAGGAGTGCCCCGCCCTTCACAATGGGCGGGGCTTTTATAAAGAAGGTGATGGCTTGAAGTTAGTCCAGCCGATACGAAAGATCGCGCAGATAAAGCGCATGAAAGAAATAGCCTCGGTGCGGCCGAGGGACCTCTGTCTGCTGGAAATGGGTTTTCATACAGGGCTGCGCGTGCAGGACCTTCTTTCGCTCCGCATCTCGGATGTGGCACGGAAGATCGGCGGCAAGTGGCAGGTGGCACGCTCCTATGTCGTGAACGAACAGAAGACGCGCAAAGGAAAGCAAGTAGAAATCGTCAAGTCGGCGCGCGCCGCGATAGAGCGTCAGCTTGACGCGCTCGACGCCTGCGGCATGGCGGCGGCCGGGGGATGGCTCTTCCCGTCTCCATATAGGCGGGGGAGCAAACCGTTGTCGCGCCGACAGGCGGGAAGGTTGATAAAGGCAATCGCCATGCGAGCCGGCGTCACGGAGCCCGTCGCATGCCACTCGCTGCGCAAGAGCTTCGGATACCACGCGTTTCGCTCCGGTGTTGACATTATGTATCTAAAAGAGATTTTCAACCACTCCGATATCGCCGTCACAAAACGCTATATCGGGATAACTCAAGATGAACTAAACTCGGTCTACCAGCGGATCGGCGCGATAATGGCCTGACTTACCCTTCATTGGTCAAACCGCCGAAAATGGCCGGGCGAAAATACTCAAGTCCAGAAGTGAGAAAATCCGCTGTGTAGCCGTATATTTTTGAAATCGTCGCGGCGTCGTTCAAATGTCCCACAATATAAGATATGGGACATTGGTATCGTTTATGGACGT
Organism: Synergistes jonesii; assembly: GCF_000712295.1. Taxonomy (NCBI): domain Bacteria; kingdom Thermotogati; phylum Synergistota; class Synergistia; order Synergistales; family Synergistaceae; genus Synergistes; species Synergistes jonesii. Next base: position 19,180 of record NZ_JMKI01000060.1, read on the forward strand.
TTCTCGTGTTGTGGTAACTAAAAGTAAATAAAACAAGAGGTGATTCGAATGCCGAAAGCGGCGAAGAAGCCCTGCGCTTTTCCAGGGTGCGGCGTGTTGGTCGAATACAACAAACGGTATTGCTTCGCGCATAAATATTACGAATCAGACCGGCAGGCGGAAAGCAACCGCGCATATGACCGCAACCGTCCGGAACGTCATCGTTTCTACCACTCTCACGAGTGGCAGAAGATACGCCAGCGTTTTCTCGCGCGGCATCCTCTCTGCGAGATGTGTCTGCGGGATAACCGGATCAGCGCCGCGGTCATAGCTGACCATATAGTGGAGATTTCAGACGGAGGATCGCCTACAGACCCTGCAAACCTTCAGGCTCTGTGTGTGTTCCACCACAATCAGAAGACAGCGGCGGAGCGGAAAAAGCGCTGTTAGGGCACGAAAAATTGAGAGTTGCGACGTAGTTGATCCGTGGCCGTTTGTGGTAGGGCCACATGGGAGGGGGATGTCAAATCTCTGGTCGTTTCCACTCTTAGACCGAGCTCGAAACGCTGCGGAAACGCGCCCGAAATGTGGGAAAAGGAGGGGGGCGGAAAATGGCGACAAGGGGTAGGAAGCCGAAACCGGAGGCGATAAAGAAGCTCGGCGGCAGAAGCCATAAGAAGAAGGAGCCGCCGCTCGTCGAGCTGCCGATGGACGCTCTTACGGACGCCGGCGACTTGGCGATGCCGGGCGAAAAAGAGCTTTGGGCGAGCCTCGTCGAAGCGGGCGTGGCGAAGAAGAGCGACAGACAGGCGTTTGTGCGCTACATAGATATGATTTCGGTCTACGTGAAAGCCCGCAGTGACGTCGAGGAGCGCGGGGCGGTCTTGGACGTAGGCACGAAAAACGAGAGGAATAACCCTTCGTGGCGGATCATGCGGCAGGCGCAGACGGAGCTGCTTAAGCTCGAGGTGGAGTTCGGGCTTACGCCCTCGGCGAAACAACGCGTAATGAAGGCGCTGCTCTGCGACAACAAAACGGGAGGCGACGGCGGCTATGCTGCAATCAGGCGCGGGGCGTCCTCGTGAGAATTCCCTGCGCTGGGCGCTTCGCTATATAGATACAGCCATAAACGACAAGGTGCCGGTCTGTAACTGGGTGAAGCTCGCCGTCAGGCGTCACGTGGACGACCTGAAGACGGCGGGGAAGCGCGGTTATTATTTCGACGAGAAGGAAGCCGAACGGGTGCTGAAGTTCTTCTCTTTTCTGCACCACTCTAAAGGCGAGTGGGCGGGGAAGCCGTTCATCCTTTCGCCGTGGGAGCAGTTCGTGACTTACTGCCTCTACGGCTGGCGGCGAAAAAAGGACGGGCTGCGGCGTTTTCGCACGTCTTATCTTGAAGTTGCGCGCAAGAACGGCAAATCCACTTACGCGGCGGGGAACGGTATTTATCTGCTCGACGGCGACGCCGAGCCGGGCGCGGAGGTCTACACGGTCGCCACGAAACGCGACCAGGCGAAGATCATTTTCACGGAAGCGCAGCGCATGGTGCGAGGTTCGGCGGATCTGCAGAAATATATAACGGTCAACGCAAGCAATATGTACGTCGCAGATTCAATGTCGAAATTTGAGCCGCTGGGCTCGGACAAGGACACGCTGGACGGGCTGAACGTACACGGCGGGATAATCGACGAACTGCACGCGCACAAGACGCGGGACGTCTACGACCTGCTCGAAACGGCTACGGGCGCGCGGCGGCAGCCGCTTATCTTCTCCATCACGACCGCCGGCGTGAATCAGAACGGCATATGCAGGGAGAAGCATAACCATACGGAGAAGGTCTTGCAGGGGATTTTGCCGGACGATGAGTTTTTCGGCATGATATATACGCTGGACGACGGCGACGATTGGGAAGATGAATTTAATTGGATGAAGCCGAATCCGAATCTCGGCGTCTCCGTGCATGTCGACGACCTGCGCATGAAGGCGCGCAGGGCGAGGCATTCTCCGGCTTCGCTGAATCCGTTCCTGCGGCTGCATATGAACGTGTGGACGAACGCCGAAAGCGTCTGGATAACGCCGGACAGATGGAATGAGACGGCGGGCGAGGTCGACGCACAGGCGCTCGCGGGGTGCGAATGCTACGGGGGGCTCGACCTTTCGACGACGACGGATATTTCAGCGCTGACGCTGACGTTCCCTATGCCGGACGGCTCGTATAAAAATCTCTATGAGTTTTGGATACCGAAGGACCGCATCGAGGAGCGCGTGCGGCGCGACCGCGTGCCCTATGACGTATGGGTGCGCGACGGTCTGATCCATGCGACCGACGGGTCGGTGATCGACTATGACTTCATCGAGCACCGCATCCTCGAACTGTCGCGGCTCTATAGGATGCGCGAACTGGCCTATGACCCTTACAACGCGACTGAGATAACCAATCACCTGATAGACAACGGCATTGAAATGGTCGTTTTCAGGCAGGGGTTTGTGAGCGTTTCGCCGGCGGCGAAACAGCTGGAGATACTCATCATGTCGCAGAAGTATCATCACGGCGGCAATCCGGTGATGAACTGGATGATGAGCAACGTTGTCATCCGACAGGACCCGGCGGGCAACATAAAGCTCGACAAGGAAAAAAGCCGCGAGAAGATAGACGGCCCCGTCTCGGCGGTGATGGCGATAGGGCGCGCCACGGCGCAGGGCGGCAAGGCGCCCAGCGTTTATGAGCTTCGCGGCGTGGTCTCAATATAAAGGAGGCGTTGATATGTGAGTTTATTGACGAGGTTTAAAAAGGCGCTGTCCGCGCTGAGAGAGGAGCCGAGGGACCCGATAGAGCGTTGGCTCATGGGGCTGCCGATGTTCAAGACGCTTTCGCAGGCGGGGGTAGAGATTGGGGAGTCCGACGCGGTGAAGATAATGGCCGTATATGCCTGTATCCGCGTGATCGCTTCGGAGATAGCGGCTACGCCGGTCCAGTTCCTGCGCAACACGCCTACCGGGAAGGAGCGTGTCCCTGGGAGGCTCGCTTCGCTTCTGCGCTACGAGCCGAATCCGGAGATGACGGCTTCGGATTTCAAGAGGACGATGACGCTCAATCTGGAGCTGTGGGGAAACGCCTACGCCGAGATAGTGAGGAACAGGAGCGGGGAGATAACCAGCATCTGGCCGATTCCCGCGTGGCGCGTGACGAAGAAGCGCGACGAAAAGAAAGACCTCTATTATTCGGTCATGGTCGAGGGCGGAACGGCTGCGACGCTGAAGGACTCACAGATGTTGCATCTGCGGGCGATGGGCTCGGGCGTCGTCGGCATGAGCTTCGTAGCACTGGCGCGCGACGCGCTGGGGTTGGCTCTCGCCGCCGAGGTCTACGGCTCCAATTTCTTCAAGAACGGTGCTATGGCCTCCGGCATCGCCACTTATCCGAGGGCTTTGAGCCAGGAGGCGCTCGATAATTTCAAGACGTCGTTCCGCGAGAGCTATGAGGGACTGACGAACGCGCAGCGCATCATGTTCCTTGAGGAAGGCTTAACGTTCCAGCAACTGACGATCCCGAACGACGCGGCGCAGTTCTTGGAAACACGGACGTATCAGATGTTGGAGGTCTGCCGCTTTTTCGGCGTACCGCCGCACAAGATAGCGATACTCGACCACGCGACGTTCAGCAATATCGAACATCAGAGCATGGAGTTCGACCAGCAGTGCATCCAGCCGCGAATCATCCAATGGGAGGAAGAGCTGCGGCGCGTGTTGCTGACGAAGGCGGAAAAAGAGTCGGGATATTTTTTCAAATTCAATCTCAATTCGCGCTGGCGCGTGGCCCTCGCCACCAAAACGGCCTATTACACCAGCATGCGGCAGAACGGGATTCTCAACGCCAACGAGATCCGCGAGCTCGAGGATATGAACCCGATACCCGCGGAAGACGGCGGCGACGATTATCTTATCAACGGCAACATGATCCCGATCACGGCGGCCGGACGACAGGACGCCCCTGGTCAGAAAGGAGGAGGCGAATGAAGCGAAAGTTTTCGATCGGCGCGCCGCTTTTTCTCACGCCCGGCGACGACCTGCGGAATTACGTGGAAGATTGGCTCGATGAGCCGAAAGACGTGCGAAGGGCGGCCGCCGACGACATCGACGGCGCGGTGGTCGACGCGGGGGTGATGACGCTGAGGCTGAACGCCTATGTGACGGCCAATATGGTGCAGTATTTCCACGCGATAGAGAACAGTTACAACTCGAAGATCGCGGGCCGGTGCAATGAGGTCAGGATTTCCCTCAACACTTACGGCGGCACTGTGGCCGACGGTTTTGAGATCGTCGATATGGTGCGCGAATGGAACGCCAGACGCGACGTAAAGATATCGATGATCGGCGCGGGAGCCGTCTACAGCATGGGGGTCCCCATCATGCAGGCGGCGGCGAGGCGGTATTCGTATCCCAACGCCGAGTATCTGATTCATCCGGTGTCGGCGATTCTTTACGGGACCCGCGAGCAGATAGAGGACGGGCTGACGAGCGTGAAGAACAGCGAGGCGGCCATCGTCAATCTCATCGCCGCGCGATCCGGTATGTCGGCGAAAGAAGTCTCCGAGATGATGCGGCGCGATTCGTATCTCACGGCGGAGAAGGCGCTCGATCTGGGGCTGATCGACGAAATCATAAATCTCGACGACGACGGCGGCGAAGAAGACGCGGCGCAGGCTGATAGGCGCGCGCAGGAGATGCGGGCGCTGGAAATTTATCTTACGGAGGCAATGTAGATGGACAAAGTTGAAAAGCTTAGGGACATCGTGGCGAAAATGAAAGAAGTGAACGCCGCGGGGAATGTGGATCAGGCGAAATGGGATGAGCTTCAGAAGGAGGCGGCGCAGCTCAAGGCGGATATCGCGGCCGAAGAAGAGCGCCGCAGGTCGCTCGAAGAGCTCGACGGATTTGTAAACGAGGCGCCGGAGCCGGCTTCGGGACGTCCGGGCGTAAAGGCGCCGCTGACGCCCAAGGACAAGAACGAGCGCCCGTTCAACACGCTCGGCGAGCAGTTGCAGGCCGTGGCGCGCCTTTCCGGGCGCGAAGACGTGAATTACCCCGTCGACCAGGCCGAGAACCGCATGAAGGCGGTAAACGCCGCCGCCGGTGTATCGACTACGCTGTCGGGCGAGGTCGGATTCCTCATTCAGACGGATTTCGCGACGACTCTGCGAGAATCCGCCGTGGAAGAGGGGCAGCTCTCTTCGCGCGTCGACCGCCAGCCGATAGGGCCGAATTCCGACAGCTTCGAGTATATGGAGGCCAAGGACAAAGACCGCAGCAAGGGGCCCTGGGGCGGCGCTTTCGCCGTCTTCCGCAAGGGCGAGGCGGAGGAGATGACGGGCGGTAAGACGGCTGCTATGGAGCCGCGCGACGTCCGCCTGGAGGATATGTACGGGCTGCTGTACGTGACCAACCGTTCGCTGCGCGACGCGACGGCGCTGACGGCGCTGATCCAGCGCGGATACCGCGCGAACTTCGCCTTCAAGCTCGACGCGGAAATATACGAGGGCACGGGCGCGGGGCAGTGCCTCGGATTCATGAACAGCCCGGCGCTGGTGACTGTCGCCAAGGAATCGGGGCAGGCGGCGGATACCATCGTGAAGGAGAATATCCTGAAGATGTTCTATTCGATGCCGGCGAGGTATGTCCAGCGCGCGGTGTGGCTGGTGTCGCAGGTCGGAGTGCAGGAGGCCCTGCCGCTCCTGATGCTGGGGGACGTGCCGATCTATATTCCGCCGACGGGCCTGAGCGGTGGGCTGTACGGCACGCTGCTCGGCAGGCCGATAATCCCCTGCGAGCGCTGCCCGCAGATAGGGGATAAGGGCGATATCATTTTCGCCGACCTGAGCCAGTATCTGCTGATCGAGAAGGGCGCGACGGAGATCGAAACGTCGATCCATGTGAAGTTCGTGACGGACGAGACGGCTTTCCGCTTCATCCAGAGGAACAACGGGCAGCCGTGGGATTCGTCGCCGTATACGACGCTAAAAGGGAACAAGAAGATGAGCCCGTTCGTCTGTCTGGCGGAGAGGGCGTAAGGAGGAATCGACATGGGTAGATTTTCACTTGCGGAAGAGACGCGGATCGTAGAAGCGATAGCCCCCTGCACGGGGGCTGCCGCGGCGGCCGGGGACTATATAAATATGAGATATACGCCGCGCGTCGCGATAGTGGTGCATATCGCCCAGGGCAACGCGGCGACGGTGGCGCTCACCATCGAACAGGCTAAGGCGGCGGCCGGCACGGGATCAAAGCCCATAACGGAGGGAGTGCCGATATGGGCGAACGAGGACTGCGCCGCCGACGACAAGCTGACGGAAAAAGACAAGGCTGTAGGCTTCACCACTTCGGCGGCGCTAAAGAACAAAATAGTCGTCTTCCACGTTGATACCGACGTTCTGGACAAGGCGAACGGCTATGAGTGGATATGCGTCAAAGCCGCCCAGTCCAACGCCGCCAATCTGATTTCGGCCGAGTATATAGTAGGAGATCTGCGTTACGGCGCGCAGGACAGCCCGTCGCTCATCTCCTGAATTTATGAGGGGCCCCGCGCCCCTCTTTGCTTATGGAGGTGAGGCAAATGACGGAGCCGATAACGCTCGCGGAGGCGAAGAGCCATCTGCGCGTGCTGTATGACGACGAGGATGCGTATATCGAGATGCTGATAGCGGCGGCCAGGGAATATGCGGAAAATTATCAGAACCGCGTGTACGTCGAACGGACTGACGTCAATGGCAATCCCGTTGAGGCGGAGGCTATGCCGGCGATGGAGAAAGCGGCCTGCCTGCTGCTCATCGGTCACTGGTTCGAACACAGGGAAACGGTGAATATAGGGAGCACAGCGACGGAAGTTCCGTTAAGCGCCACCATGATACTCAACCTGCGAAGGAATCTGCCGATATGAACCCCGGGCGCCGCGACAGGAAGATAGCGATCGAGCGCCCCGTATCGACGCAGGACGATCAGGGCGGGCGCGCGAAGACGTGGCGGACCGTCTGCACGGCGTGGGGCGAATTCAAACGCCCGCGCATGAATACAGCGGTGGTGCAGGGCGGGGTCGCCGCCGTGATCGCGCAGGAGATAGTGATCCCCGCGTGCGACGTGCGCCCCGGGTATCGGGTGGTTTACGACACGAGGATATACCGCGTGCTCGGCGTGAGCGCCGACGACAGGCGCTATGTCACGCTCGTCTGCGAGGAGGTCGAGCATCATGCGGGTTGACGTTACGGCGTCAAGCGCCGCTATACGCAAAGCGCTCGGGGATATAAGTATCTATGACGCTAAGTCGCGGCTCGGGCTGGAAAGGGCGATAAATAAAGCGGTAAAGCGCATGGCTTATCGCACGCGGGCAAGGGTGCCGCGCCGGCGCGGAGTTTTGCGGAGGTCTATTTTCATGTCGTTCAGCCGCGTAAGGTGCAGCGGCGAATTCGGTGCAAAAAAACCGCATGCGCATCTCGTCGAACGGGGAACACGCGGGCACTGGATAAAGCCGAATAAAAAGAAGGCGCTGAAAATCGTCGACCAGCACGTTCGGCGCTTTGTCCGCCGCGCCGTCTATATCCCTGCGATTCCCGCCAGACCTTTTGTAGAGCCGGCGTATAAGGCGGAGGAGCCGAAGCTGATAGACGAAATAGCGAAGGTCATGAAGGAGGCGCGTTAAAATGCTGATAAACCGTATCCCGATGTGTACGTTTCAGCGCGCGGTCTACGCGCTGCTGACGGCTTACCAGACGACGCCGGTCTATGACGACGTCGGCGATACCGAGACGGCGGATGTCGATTATCCCTGCGTCTCTTTCGGCGCCTACCGATGCGAGCCGAACGGGGCGAAGGATGTCGTTATCTTCGACGTCACGCTCGATCTCGAGATATGGTCGAATTATGAAGGTAAAAAAGAGATAAACGAAATAGCGGACGATTTGGCGGCGGTCTATACGTCATATGGGCTGGATTTATCCGGCGACGGGTTTATCGCCGTCGCGCAGGGCATCGAGTCGCTTGAAGCGTTTCCCGAGGAGGAGCACGGCTATCACGGGACGCTGACGGTCGCCGCCAAGATTCAGTATAGGGGGAGGTGACAGGGGATATGCCGGTGACATTGCCAGACAACCCGAATACGTCTAATGCGCAGGTCGGGAAGGATTTTTTGTTGAAGATAAATCTCGGCGACGCGTCCTATCCCACTTGGACGATCATCGGCGCCCAGCGCAGCACGGACTTGAACAGGACGGCTGACAGCATAGACGTATCGCACAAGACGTCGGGCAGCTGGAAGGGCTTCAAAGCGGGGCTCCGCGGCTGGAGTATCGACTTGGGCGGGCTCGTGCTGCTGGGCGATACGGGGTTGGAAGCGCTTGAGGCGGCGTATGAGCAGGGGATAGAGATCAACGTCTGCTTCATGTATCCGGACGGCTCTATCCAGGAGGGATGGGGCTCTATCACGGAGCTTTCGATATCCACGCCGCACGACGGAGCTGCCGAGATTTCCGGCACCATAGAAGGCAACGGGCAGCTCACGCCGCGCCGCGTAATAGAGGACGGCGGAGGCGCGCGCGTCTACGCTGGGGCGCAGGATGAGACTATAGACGGCGGCGTCGCGGACACAACGGACTACGGCGCAGTCGTAGACGGCGGCAAGGCCGCAGACTAAAAGGAGGAATAAGATATGCCGGTAATACTGCCGACCAACCCGAATACGTCGAACGCGCAGATCGGGAAGGATTTTCTATTAAAAATAAACACGGGGCAGGCGGTAAGCCCCACATGGACCACGGTCGGGGGGCAAAGGTCGGCCGATCTGAACCGCAACGCGGACAGCATAGATGTTTCGCATAAGACGTCGGGCAGCTGGAAGGGCTTCAAGGCGGGGCTGCGGGGCTGGTCGATAGACTTGGGCGGGCTGGTGTTGCTCACCGACGCAGGCGTCGAGGCGCTGGAAACCGCCTTCGTGCAGGGCAAGGAGGTCAACATAGCGCTCTTTTACCCGGACGGCACGAAGCAGACGGGGTGGGGCTCCATAACGGAGTTTTCCATCAGCAGCCCGCACGACGGGGCGGCCGAGATAAGCGGAACCATAGAAGGCAACGGCGCGCTTAGTGAAAGGACGTAAAGAAGCGCCCCTGACGGGGCGCTCTTTTATACGCCGATTTTCTCTTCAAGCGCTTCTTGCAAGACCTGCGAGAAGTTGATGTTCCGCGCTTCGGCTCTCGTATTCAGCCACGCGGGAATGGTCAGATTTTTTCGCACCGCCTTATTGCCGTACTTGGTGGCGTAGCCGTCCATGTCGAGGACGATAAGGTTTACGAAGCCGCCTTCCTTCGGCGCGACGTCCGACATTTTGCTGGGAGCCGGCGCGGCTTTTCCGTCTTCGAGTTCGTCCAGCACCCAGCCGGACGCGGCGTCCGTAGCCATCAGAATGGCGTCTGCGAGAGAATCTCCCTGTGTCACGCACCCCGGAAGGTCGGGCACTTCAACGGTGTAAGCGCCTTTCGTTTCTTCGCAGGGGTAGAAACAGGCCGGATAGATTAATTTCATAATAAACAGCCTCCTTTTATCGGCTGACAACGCGGGGCTTCTAAAGCCCCGCCTGTTCCAATATTGATCTTACGGTCCTTGGGTCGATATCCCCCGTATGTCTCGGGATTGTGATTTTGCCGTTTTTTGTTGGGTGGATGTATTGATAATGGGAACCTTTAACGTTTTTCAATTTCCATCCATCTTTCAAAAGGACTTTTTCAATTTCCCGAAACTTCATATCCCCGCCCCCTTTGTGATTATATTATACGCATTATGCGCATAGTTGTCAAGGGCGTATAGAAACTTTTTTGAAAAAATGGAGGAATCTTAAATGAAAAAATCGGTACCTTTTGAAGTGTTCGGAGCGAATCAGTTCATCTACTTCGACATCATGCGCCTCGCGCAATTGGAACAGGCGATGGGGCGCTCTATATACCAGATCATATCCAGCGGCGAGGCTGGGATAAATTTCTGCCTTAACGCGCTGACGGTCGGGCTGCGCCATCATTATTCAAAAGCCAGCCCGCAGCTGTTCGCGGAAAAAATCGACAAATATCTGGAAGAGGGCGGCGAGCTTGACGACATCGCAGTTCTCATCGTGAAAGCCATAATCCTCAGCGGCATCTTCGGCAAGGGGATAACGGACGAAGAAGAGGGCGAAGAAAAAAACGCGCTGGCGACGGCGGGGCAGTCCGAATAGACAGCTTTGCCGACTGGGTGGCGTGGGCGGAGCCCGTCGCCTACGGGGAGCTCGCGCTGAAGCCGAGGGAATTCGAGCGGCTGCAGCCGCATGAATATTATGCGTTGTGTGACGGGTATGAATATAGGCAGCGCCGGCGCAGGGTAGAAGTCGGGAATGAGATTTTTGTCTACTCTTATTTTGTCGCACATTTATTGAATATTTCCGGCAAGTATTTGAAAAAGAATATTTCGCCGAAAGAGCTGTGCAAGCCGCTGCTCGACGCCATGAGCGGCGGGGAAAAGCGTAGTGTGCAGGACAGGAAACAGGATGAGGAGTATCTGCGCAGGATTTTCGATCTGCCGCCGGAAGGGGTGAAGGAAGATGGCTAAGATAGCGGATCTGCTGGTAAGGATATCGGCGGACAATTCCGATTTGCGTAGGAAGTTGGACGCTACGCAGCGGCAGATAAAAGACAAGTTCGGGGGCAGCGCCATCGCGTCGTCGCAGAAAGCGCTTTCAAAGCTGAAATACCTCACGGCCGGATTTATCGGCGCAGGAGTCGCCTCCATAAAACTCGCCGCCAATGTGGAGCAGACGAAAATGGCTTTTGAAACTCTGCTCGGCTCGGCGGAAAAGGCTGACGCGATGGTGAGAAAGCTGACCGATTTCGCCGCTAAAACCCCCTTCCAACTGCCGGGCGTCACAAAATCCACACAACAGCTGCTCGCCTACGGCTTTACGGCCGAGTCGGTGATCCCCATGCTCACTTCCGTCGGCGATGCCGTAAGCGGGCTGGGCGGCGACGATGAGATGATGCAGTCCGTGATCCGCGCGCTGGGACAAATGAAGGCTAAGGCCAAGGTCAGCGCCGAAGAGATGAAACAGCTCGGAGAGCAGGGGATAAACGCCTGGCAGTACCTTTCGGAGGCGGCGGGGAAATCCATCTCCGAAACGCAGGAACTCGCCAAAAAGGGAGCCTTCAACGCCGAAGCGACGATAAAAGCTATCCTTGACGGCATGGCCAAGCAGTTCAAGGGTGGCATGGAAAAACAGAGCCAGACCGTCAACGGGCTGCTATCGACGATAAAAGACAACGTCGTAGGCGCAGCTCGCGTCATAGGCGAGGGGCTTACCGACGCCTTTGACCTTAAAGGCGTCCTTAAGCGGACAAACGCCTACTTGACGCAGTTTACGGCGTTGGCCGAAAAGTCCGGCTTTGGGAAGGCGCTGAAAGAGATGGTGCCCGACTCGCTGAAAATGGGAGTTATAGGTTTGGCTTCCGCCTATTCCGCCAAGCTCGCGCCGGCACTTTACATGGCGGCCACGAACGCCGTGAAGGCGAATTCCGCGTTCCTGCCGATGATAGGGATAGTCGGGGGGATATACTTCGCCATCGCCGAACTGAGCGGCGTGACCGACGTTTTGAGCCCGCTGGGCGAATCCTTCCTGCAAAGCGGGATCGCCGCTATTGGCGCTTATAAGGGCATATCCGTAATGACCTCCGCGCTGCAATACTGTAGGACGGAATGGGTCAAGGGGACGTTCTTTCTTAGAGACGCGACAAGCATAGTGGCAAAAATGGGCAACGCTTTTACCACTGCGCGGTTACACGTTATAGAAGCCGGCGGCGCCATGGGTGCGCTTAAAGGAACGGTTTACGGGTTAGCGGCGGCTTTCAAGTCGCTTTTGGCATGGATGGGCCCCGTTGGCTGGATGGCGCTTGCCATCGGCGGCGGCGTCTGGCTCGGCATGCAGGCGCAGATGAAGGAGGCGGAGCGCCAGGCCGGCATAACGCAGGCGGCTATAGAAAAGGTGAACGGCGAGTTTGCCAACGCCGATTCGAGCGCGATAGAAAAGGCGATAAAAGCTTCTGAGAAAAAGCTCGCGGATCTCGAGGCGCAGGCGAAAAAGACTACCTCGGCGATGAGCGTGACGGCGAACGTAAATACCGGACATAAAAAAAGAAGCACGTTGAAAAACGTACAGGGCAACAAGGAGAACCTTGAAGCCGTAGGGAAGGTCAGGGATCAGATCGCCGCTGAAAAGGCGAGGCAAAAAGAGCTCGGCGAAATATACAAGCGACGCAAAGAGCTTGAAGATCAGCTGAACAACGTCGGCAATCTCGGCAAAATACAGCTTCCCGACCTTCTCGGAGCAGGCGGCGACGACAAGGCCGCCAAGAAGCAGCAGCGTGAATATGAGCGGCTCGTCGAAAAGGCGAAGGATACGTCCGACCGCATCGAAGATGAGTGGATAGAGATGACGGGCACGAAGATGGACGTGCTCGACAAATGGTACGCCGACGAAACGAAGGCGGTAAACGAGAACTATCAGCGCGACCTGACGCGGCTGGAAGAGACCTACTCGGAGAAGCGACGGAAGATACTGCACGACGAAGCCAAAGAGCGCCAGCGGACGATGGAGGAGATAGTGCGCGGCTATTCCGACATCAGGGGCGAGCTCGCGAAAGGCTCGCTCGAAGGGGCCGACCTCGACCTCTACGAGATGAGGAAGGAGGCGGAAGACTCCTATCGCAGCGTCAGCGACTTCTTCGCGAAGATCATCGCCGACTACGCCGACGGCACGGAGCAGCAGAAGCAAAACATCAGAGATGCGCTGAAAAAGGCCGGCGTCGAATTCGTGCAGACGGAAAAAGACACGCTCGACTTCACCGCCGAGCTGAATGCGGTGCACGTGGAAAAGGAAAAACAGCTCTACGACGACTTCGTCCGGTACTATAGCAAGTGCAAGGATATACAGGCGAACATCGACAGGGCGTATAACAACAACAGCTTCGCGCAGCTCAAGGCGGCGTTGAGCAGGGAGAACGCGCTGCGGCTCTCGGCCTTCGAAGCCCAGCGCAAGTCCATGGAGCTGTATCAGGACTCCTGGACCAAGGCCAACGTCTCCGGAGCCGAGCAGGCGATAGACGTGCTGGACGGAACGCGCGACTCCTTCAAGACCTTCTTCTCGGACGTGCTCACAGGCGCAAAAGACTTCGGCGAAGCCTTCGGCGACTTCTTCAAATCGCTCTGGGCGGACATCGTCGATTCCTTCGCCGAAAAATGGAGCAACCAGATAGTCAACAACCTGCTGGGAAATATGTTGGGGCAGGAGGGCGGGCTGCTGGGTAACCTTTTCGGATTTGACTCTAGTCAAATTCAACAGCAAATCGCTCAGGAGACGACGTTGTCCTCATTAAAAATCGCCAACATTTCGGCAGAAACAGCCGCGTTCACAGCCGGAGAGGCAACGAAGTCGGCCGCAACTATTGCGGGAAATGAAGCAATTGCCGCGGCCGCTGCGGCTTCTCTTGCAGCGCAGACAGTAGCGTCATCTGCGGCCGCTGCCGCAATCGCTTCTGCGTGGGCTCCGGCCGCAGCCGCCGTTTCTCTCGCTTCTTTTGGAAAGAACGCCGCCCCGGCGATGGCTGGGATAACGGCGACTCATGCCCTGTCTCAAACTCTTGCTAAGGGCGGAGGCGGCGCAATAGGCAATAGCGTGAAAGGTGCCGCTGCTTTCGCCTCCGGCGGCTGCGTCTCCGGCCCCGGCTCGGGCACGTCCGACTCCATACCGGCGATGCTCTCCAACGGCGAATACGTCGTCCGGGCGTCGGCTGTGGAGCGGCTGGGCGTGCCTTTCCTGGACAGGCTCAACTACGGCGGCACGGATATTTTCAACACCGTCAACCGCTTCGCCTCCGGCGGCTGCGTCGGCGTGCCGGTGATAAAGTCGTTGGACATGCCCGGCTTCGCCGCTGGCGGCTATGTCTCGCTCGCGGACGCTTCCATCACCGTGCCGGAGTTCCGGGCGGAGCCTGAGCGGATCGATCTGGCGGCGCTGTCCGTCCCCGCGAAGCTGCTCAAGGCGCTCGTCGCCGGGCATACCGGCGAGCGGCGGGACGAAGCGGCCGAAATGGAAGTGAACATATACGGCGACATCAATAACAGCGCCGACGAAAAGCGGCTGCTGAACAAAATGAACGCCAAGATGCGCGCGGCGCTGATGGGGGGATACTGATGGAATACCTCAGGCTGGTGAAAGACGCCGACGAATGGGCGCTCCCTCCCGACTCCTGGATAGGCTCTATGCCCGCCTCGACTCGGTCGGATACGCAGGCGCGGGCCTTTCAACACGGCTCGGTCAAGACCGGCAGCGGCAAGGTCGCCGAGCGCGTCCTGCCGCTTTCGATACTCGTTTCAGCCGCCACGCAGGCGGAATATTTAGCTAAGGTGGACGAAATCAAGCGGCGGCTGTACCGCGAAAACCAGCGGCTCTACATCGCCCCCGACCGCCACATCAACCTGGCGGTATTGGACAGCCTCGAAGAGAAATTCGACAAAGGCTTCCTGCTGCGGCAGGCGGTGCTCACGGCGGAGTACAAATGCACAGATCCCTTCTGGCACGCGCCCCCAACGACGATGACCGTCTCTGCTACCGGTGCGCCGCGCGTCTTCACCGTTTCAAACGGCGGCAACGTCGATACGGCGCCGGTGATAACGGTCACGGCCCCGGCCTCCGGCGCCGTGCCGGACGTGCGCATATCCAACGCGGCCAACGGGCGCGAGTCCGTCTTTCGCGACCCGCGGCTGGCGAACGGCGCCTCTGTGGTGATAGACAGCGCCGCTGGGACCGTCGCGCTGGCCGGCGGGAACGCCGTCAACGCCTTCTACGGTGCCTTTCCCCGGCTCGAGCCGGGGAACAACCTGCTGACTTACACCGGCGCGCGCTGCACGATACAGATCGCCTACGAGCGGAGGTGGCTGTGATGTCCTTCATATACGGCCGCCCTGACCGCTACGGGCGGCGGATATACGCGGGGAAAAGCTACGTCGGCGCGAAAAACGCCGTCGTGCTGCCGGAGATAGAGGGGCACGTCGCAGTCGACTTCTACAACGAACAGGGCGTGAAGACGTACTCGCTCACCTCCGACATGAAAGAGAGCCCGCTGCTCAAGCTGGAATTCGAGAACAACGAAAACGGCTGCGCGGGCTTTACGCTTGAACTGGCGCGGGGGCACGGCATAGACATAACGCTCGGGCAGAGGGTAGACGTCCGCCTGCTTGGCGGCGCCGCCCCCTGGTACAGCGGATACGTCCAGACCATGCCGATGCGCGCTCTGGATACGGAAAAGGTGCAGACCTACGCGGGATACGGCTACTTCGCGCGCCTTGGACACATCATCGTCGACAAAATATATGAAGATACGGAAATCGCGAAAATCGCCGAGGACGTGATCCGGCGGTATGTAGAAGGCAACGGCGCGACATACAACGGCTCCAAGCTCTACTTCACCGGATATGCGGCGACGAAAGTCAACTTCGCGCACGCGACGGCCAAAGACGCGCTGCAGCAGCTGTCTGAGTTCGCCGTCAACTACGTCTGGGGAGTGGACGAATATCGCGAAGTCTTCTTCAGGCCCCGCCGCGACGAAGTGAACGACTACATGCGCCTCTGGGTGGGCGAGCATGTCGAAAGCGTCGAGACGGAAGAGGACATAGAGAGCGTGGAAAACGAAATCCACGTAGAGGGCAACGTCGAAACGACGGACGAAGAGGGGAACATAACCACGACCAAAGGGATATTGGCCGTCTGCCGGGACAACGCGAGCATAAGGCGGTACGGGCTGCGCGCCGCGGTAAAGACGCTCCCCTCGGCGCTCAAGGCGGAAGACGCCAGACAGTGGGGCGAAAGCGAACTCGCACAGAGCAAAGACCCTGGGCGCAGCGTGTCGCTCGGCGGCATCCGCCCCGAGATAATAAGGCGGCGGATAACGCCGGACGGGCTCGCGAGCATCACGAGCGAAGACGGGGCGGATGTGGAAGTCTTCCCGATCTCCTCGGTCAAATACATCTGCTCCAAGTCCGGCATCTCCATGGAGATAGGGCTGGGCGAATACAAGGCCGGATTCGAACAGTCCATCTTGAAAATGAAGCGCGACATCATCAACGCCGAACTGCTCTCGCGAGCAGGCGAAACAGGCGGATAAGGAGGTCGATACAGTGGGCGCGATAAACTACAGGCTCAACCCGTTCACCGGTGCGATGAACGCGGTGTTGATAACCAACGAAGAACACATAATCCCGTCCGTCTCGCCGTACTGG
Source organism: Synergistes jonesii (assembly GCF_000712295.1). Lineage (NCBI taxonomy): Bacteria > Thermotogati > Synergistota > Synergistia > Synergistales > Synergistaceae > Synergistes > Synergistes jonesii. Next base: position 35,491 of record NZ_JMKI01000060.1, read on the forward strand.
GTGCGGCTGAACGAAGTGCCGCTGAAGGAGTCGCCTTCGTCGATGAAGGTATACCTTTTCACCGGCAGCGCGTTCGTGCAGATGAGCGAGGTCGCGGCGCAGCCCGCCAGCGGCCAGTTCTGGCCGGACTATTCCGCGGCGCCGGGCGGCGATACGGAATGGAACACCGGCTTGCTGCTCTTTTCTTCCGCGCAGGCGGGCATGAAGATCCGCGTCAACTACAAAGGCACGGGAATGCCGGTCGCCGCGGAAAGCGAGGAAAAAATACACGGCGTCGCGCGCTTCGACACGCCGGGGAACTACACGTGGGACTGCCCGCACGGCGTCACTAAGGTATACGTCACGGCCGTCGGAGGCGGGGGCATCAAGGGAAACTCTCATCCGGACGGCGGTCCGGGCGGATTGGGCGGCAACGGATATTCCTGCTTTAAAGCGCCGGTCGCCGTCGCTCCGGACGCGTCATACGCCGTACACGTCGGCGCCGCGGCATATCGAAATATGAGCGGGGGCGGCGGGATAGTCGACGCGGAAGACACGACGTTCGGCTCCCTGCTCACGGCGGCGCATGGAGAGAACGGCGGCAACGCGACCGGCGCTGGCCCCGGAACGGACGGCGCCGGCGGTTGGAACATCCTCCAGTACGGCGTCGGGCAGGGGCAGCCCTACAGCGCCGCCGCGGACGGCGGGCTGCTGATAATCGAGTGGTGAGCATCATGTTGTGACTGGGAGTGATAAAAAATGAAGATGCCAGAGCGCGACATCAACCGGCCTATGCAGGGCAAGGATTTTTTAGTCGAAGTCTATATTCCGGGCGTGCTCGGCAAATGGTGTGTTTTTGGCGGACAAAGGGACGGCTCCCTTGATGTTGAAGCGGATGTCGTCGACATGACGGAAGCGCGCTCTGACGGATGGGGATACGCGCGCGTTGCGGCTCGAAGCTGGAAGATGGATATAGATACGCTGTTCATGCTGACGGACGAAGCGCGCGACTACATACGTGTCGCCGCCGCGATGGGCACGCCCGTGTACTTGCGCATACGCGATTCCATCGGCGCCATGCGCACTGGACGCGGTATCATCACGGATACGAGCGAGGACTGGGCGCATGACGAAGCAGCGGGATTCTCGATCACGATAGAGGGCCTCGGCCCTCTAAATAATACATAGGAGGCTAATAAAATGGCGTATAAAACAATAAAACTTCGCGGTGACACGGCAACTAACTGGAGAACAAAGAATCCTATACTTGCAAACCGTGAAATAGTCTGGGAAAAGAGCACTTCCGGCAAGATACGTTTCAAGATAGGCGATGGCGTGACGCCGTATAACGATCTTGCTTATAACACAGATGATTCATATTCAAACAAAAATTATCTGCACAACTGGGATTTCCGAAATCCTGTATTGCGTGGGGGGGATAATGATGTTGGACCATGGACAATAACGCGTAAATACACAATAGCGCGCTGGCTTATGTATGGATCGGGAACAGTATCGTTAACTCCCCAGGGAATAATGTTAACACCTATCAACAATGGCAGTGTATATTTAGAACAGTCGATAGAAAATATGCAAGGATTTTTAGGGCGCATGGTATCCGCTGGAGTGAATGTTGTTTCTGGAGAAGCTCGCTTTGGAATTGTGCTTGCTAACGATAACTACTCGATATCCGGCTCCGAGGCGGAGATATTAACCTCTAGAAAAGGCGGCCCTGGAATTATAAATGTATTCACAATGCTTCCTGCATCGAGCGGAAAAACATATCTGAAACAATATATAGCCGCGGATTCCTCCTCTGGCCCCGTGGTAATAGAAACAGCAAAATTTGAAATCGGTTCAAAATGCACAATAGAGTATGACAGCATGGTTGATGCAAATGAAGAGTTTATAGCGTCGGCGAGATATTCACAATTCTTTAGTGTCAATCAGCGTGCACGTATGGTCTCATACGGCACGAAATATATGGATTTTCTTCTTCCAGGATTTGTCCCGATGCGTATATTACCGACAATAGAAAGCGGTGAATTTGATATACGAAACTTAAGTGGGAGCACGGCAGGACTTGAGACTACGCCATCTTTCATAAGCAAGACGCCGAATCTCATTCTTCGTCTCTCAACAGAAGAAGCACATGGGCTTACGGATGGTATCGTTGTAGCGAAAAGTGGCGGCGTGCTTGTGTCCGCGGATCTATAACTTAAGATGGAGGTAAAAATATGTATGCAGTATACGTAAAAATCGACGGCGAACGCAACATCACGATGGTAAATTCCGACACCTTCCTCGGCGATCCTGTACCGGAGGGCTGGATAAAGGTGGACGAAGGCACGGGCGACGCCTACTTCCTGGCGCAGAACAACTATCTGCCGCAGCCGCTCGTGACCGACGACGGCAAATACCGCTGGCGGCTCGACGGCTCCGGGCAGATAGTGGAAAACGACCTGACGCCGACGCTCGACGAACTGAAAGCCGTCAAGCGCGCTGAGATTGCGGCGGCACGCTACGCGGCTGAAATCGCGGGCATCGCGCTCAACGGCGCTCTGATACGCACTGACCGCGAAAGCCAGGCGCTCATCACAGGAGCGGCACTTGCGGCGTCACAGAGCGAGGACGAAACCTACAGTGTGACATGGAAAGCGAAGAGCGGCTTTGTGACGCTTTCAGCCGCGCAGGTCATAGCGGTCGCACAGGCGGTGCGTCAGCACGTGCAGAGCAGCTTCGACAGAGAGGCGGCTTTGCAAGCGGCGATTGACGCGGCGGCGACGGAAGCGGAGCTCAACGGCATTACGTGGTAAATAAGTGGGCGGGGCGAAAGCCCCGTTCTTTTTTAAGGGGGTATTTCCTATGACGGAAAGCATTGTAAATAAGAATCTTGTTAGGCATTCTCAATGGTGTTGGTTTACCGGTTTCCGCAATGCATCTGGCGAGGTCTGCGACGCGCCGGACGACAGCAGCAATGGTTATTATCACAGGTATTTTCTGCGCAGCGAGATGATTCCGGTGGAGGGCGGAAAAGGCTATACGCTTAAGGCCTGGAGTGCAGTCTGCCTCTGTGCGCTAAGTTTTTTTGATGAGACCGGAACATTTTTGTCGAAGAATACAAGCTTGTCGCAAAGCGCGCTTCAGGTGGGGGCGAGTTTTACATCTCCGTCAGATGCGGCGTATATGGAGATTCTCAGCTGGTTGCCTATGCCTCCTTCAGGATATCTTTTTACTTGCTTGGAGGATGTGGGATATAAGCATTTGTATAAACTAGAGGAAGGGAGTTCTCCGACGGCCTTTACGCCTGCACCTGAAGACGCGCAGGACCAGTATATCCCTAAGTTCAACACAAGACCTAAAAATGACCCTGAAGCGGCGAGACAGCTTGTCTCTTGCGCGGAAAGTTATATAGGGCATGGCTGGAAATACGGGAACGCTCAAACGTTGCACGACACTATGACGCCTACAGGACCGTCCGTTTCATATCTGAAATCAGACGGCGTGAAGCAAATAGACTGTCTGACGCTTGCTATGCTGGCGGTTGGCGGTATCCCGTATTTCCAGAGCAAGTATTTCTGCAGCTCTTTTCTGTGGCGCTCAGCGAAATATTACGAGTGGGGCCTGTATTCTCAGCAGAAGTTTCTGGAGGGCTTCGCACGCTGGATATACGAAAACGGTTGGGAAATCGACCCTGGGGAGAATTACCGTAATTTGCAAGCCGGTGATCTGGTTTTCTGGGGAATGAATTACAGAAAGACGAATTACGAAAAGACTAAAACGAGCTTCCGCGGAATCGATCATGTAGGAATGTTTACAGGACGCTGGCTAAGAGATACGGTACCGGCTAACGGCCGTTCTGACGATGGGCTGCTGCATCCGCAGACAATTGAAATATCCAATACCGGGAATATAGTCGTGAATAACTTCCTTGACAGAGTAAGCAGCGAATCAGGGGGAAGCTCCCCGCCTGCCGGATGCAGCGTTGAGTTTATCCAGATGTTCGCGCGCATCCCGCTTTCAAGTCCGTATACGGAGTATGACAGTAACGCACATATGAACACGAATAATGTAATTTACAGCTCGCATTATCAGCCATCTGTGGTAGTTGAGGGCAACGGTAAGCGTATCAATATCGATATTTACGGACGCAATGCGGCTATATGGGAACGCGGTGATATAAGTGCCAACGGCGTTGTGGAGACATCCAATCAGCACCAGTTACATACGAACCTGGTTCCGGTCTTCTGTGTAGCGAAGAACTTAGAGCGCCTGAGAGAACTAGGGTTTATCGTCTATCACTTTTTCTGGTATGACGCGGATGAAACGTTTATTTCTGAAACGACGGCATGGGCGGATTCTGTGCCGGAGGGAGCGGCTTATTACCGTCTGCGCTACCGGAAAATAAACGCAACGCCGTGGACGGACGAAGACATCGCACTTTTTAAGAAACATCAGGCAATACAGCCGTACTGGCGCGGCAATGCGCAGAGCGGCACTGGGACGGCTCTTGACGACGGAGATGACCCCTCGGTCGCGCAGTATCCACAGGGATATCACAGTTACGCATACCTTGAGACCGTCATTCCGAGCGGCAGTTACATCGGCCGCCACAACGGCAGATACGCCCACACGAGCGACGGCCTCGTATGGACGGAGCTGCCAGAAGCCGACCAGGCTAAGCTCGTGGCGCTGCGCATCGGCGACGGGGAAAACAATATCTATATCCCGAACGGGCAGCACGTGAAGCTGACGAGACGGCGGATAGACTGATGTAACTGGAGGTGTCGGCTGTGGCTTGGGTGCCAAGTGACAGGGTGTCCCGCTGGCGGAGACCGGCGGAAATATGGAGCGCCGGGATATCCGCCCGAGCTGATTTTGGTGGTTGTGAAGGAGCGAGAAATAAGAAATGGACGTAAAAATGGCTGTGGTCTGGGCCGGCGTGATAGCCGGCTCTTGTCTTTTCTGGCGGGGCGTGATCACCCTGCTTGCGTAGGGGGAATGAAAAATGAACATCACGCTGGACGTCATAATCGCTGGGATAACGATTGCCACGTTCACCGCCGCTGTTATGCGCGTGACGGTGATACGGCCAATAAGCGACAAGCTCACGCAGATAAACGACTCGATAGTCTCCCTGCGCAACAAGCTTGAGGAAATCGACCGCCGCAGCAACGACCTGCGCGTGCGTATCGCCGCGATAGAGACGTCCATCAAGTCTCTACAACATCAGATCAACGACCTCAAGGAGGGAAAATGAAATGTGGATGCGAATAAAAAAGTGGCTGCTCGTCAACGCCGAACGCGTCGTGCCCTCGCTGCGCCTTTGGGCGCTGCAGCTGGTACTGGAAGCGGAAGAGAAAATACCCGGAAAAACCGGTGCGCAGAAAAGGGAATACGTCGTGCGGAAGCTCGATGAAGCCGTTCGTTTGCCATGGTGGCTGGAACCGTTTGACGCTCCTCTCTTCGGTTTGCTGGTAGACATCATTTGCAACCGGCTAAACGAAAAACATGGGCATGTATGGAACAATCTTTTGGCGAAGGAGATCATAGCGACAACTTTTGCCAAGGAGCAGCCTCGGTGAGCTGGGACCGCGCAATAAGCTTCACGCTGCCGTGGGAAGGCGGACTTTCGAACCATCCGGCCGACCGCGGCGGACTGACGAACATGGGCATAACGCAGACGACCCTAAACAGGGCGCATAAAAAAGGAACGGTGAAACACAACAACGTGCGTGCTTTGTCGAAGGACGAAGCACGCATAATCTATAAAGCTTTCTACTGGGCTCCGTTTGCCTGGGACAGATACACGGAGCCCATAGACATGATCCTCTTCGACTGTTGTGTGAACCACGGCATGGGCGGCACCGCCGACATCGTTCAAAGAGCTTGCGTGTCGTTGGGAGCGTCCCTCATGATCGATGGCAAATGGGGCCCGCAGACGCGCGGCGTCCTGTATGAAGTTGCCTGGAAAAATGGGCTAGCGCTCTCGAAAATGCTGATCACCAAGAGGCTCGCCTTTTATGATCGCATAGTCGTCGCCAGACCGTCGCAGAAAAGCTTTTTAAAAGGCTGGCGCAATAGGACGCTGGCGCTGGCGAAGACGTGCGGCGTGCGTGTGTGACAACAGATAGATTGCGGGGCGGACGCCTTTGGGGGTCCGCTTTGCTCTTTATATGAAAGGACTAAGGGGCTAGGCACGAAAAAGTATTTTATTGCTCTATTGATGTGATTACAGTGCATTAAAGTGTTATAATTTTCAGACAACCAAATTTTAGTTTATGGGAGGGAATTACATATGGCAAACGAAAATCTTATCAGCCACAGACGACATTTATGGGCAGAAGGTGCGGTTCTGGGGGCAACTGGAGAGATATTGAATAATGAAAGTATGCGGTTGTCCTATATACACTCAGATTTCTTCCCCATAGAGAGTGGGGCTGCCTATACTTTCCGTTCCCTTGGTCCATGTAAGGGATTTTTAGTATTCTTCGACGCTGACAAGGTATACTTGGGGGTAAGGGCTCCAAATCTGGCTGCGCAGCAGCAAGAAGGAGGCTATACCTTTACGTCACCAAATGGGGCTGCCTGGTTCCGTGTTACGAGTTCCGTGCGTGACAGCAACGATACACTGCTGCGCTCTACCATTTATGACCTTGGCTATAAGCACCTTTACAAGCTGGAAAAGGGATCAGCGGCCACATCGTTTATCCCGTCAAAGCGCGATAGCCAGGAACCTGTTTATCTGGAATCCAGCGAAAGACCGAAAAACAACGCAGAAGCGGCAAGGCAATTGGTCAGTGTGGCTGAGAGTTACTTAGGTAGAGGCTGGGTCTATGGGCAGGAGCCTTCCAGACAGGATACATATACGTTGGAAGGACCACCGGCAGAAAGTCTGGTAACCGAAGCTGGCATAAAACAGATAGACTGTATGACACTAGCCGTGCTTGCTATAAACGGAATTGATTA